>RGBY01000176.1 GCA_009919445.1 Planctomycetia bacterium | reverse complement strand
CTGAGGATCCCGATGAGTCACGAAACCTTGCTGACGATCCAGCCCACGCGGCCACGCTGCTTGAGTATCAGCAGAAGCTCAAAGCATTGCAGCAGGAATACGACGACCCCTGGATCACCAAGTGGGACTACGAATAGTTACTATCGCCGCCAGAGCAGCTGCAGGGAGAGGCCGAGGCCGGGGTCGAACTCAATCACATCCGTGCGGCCTGAGGTGAAACTAGTCCCCTGAAACAGTTCGCGGTCGAAGAGGTACGAGGCGAGGAACTCGAGGCTAAAGCCACTGCCGAGTTGCTGCTCAAGGCCGACGCCGGCCCGCTGGTCGAAGACGTAGAACCGCTCTTTCTCAATCGTGCGGTCGGCCAGGAAGTAGATCTGGGTGTCGGTGCGATAGCCACCAAAGAGCCAGAGCCGTTCAGCCAGCCGCCGCCTCACCATGGCGTTAACGTTGACGAGCGGAAAATAATTAAAACTCACCTCCCAGTCATCACTCGGCCGCCACTCCAGGCCCGCCGGCAGACCGATCTTGGCTTCAAAGGTTTCGTCTGGCTTCCAGACATAGGCAATGCCCGGCAGCGGATAGGGCAGCTGTGAGGTGGGTGAATAGAACAGGCTGAAGCTCCAGTCGTCACGGTCGTTGCGGGCCGGCACCGTGGCAAACAGGATCGCCATCAGCGTCAAATCGCGACCGGCATGAAACGGCTTGTCACTGGCTGAGCCAAACAGAAAGGTGCCGCCAAGGGTGCTGCCGGAGGCAAGTGGGTGGATGTGGGTGAGCCCCGTCTCGACCAGCCAGAACTGGCCCGGTACCCGCTGGCCCGAGTCGGGCAGCACCGCATCGGTGGCGAGTTCCAGCCGTCCAAACTTGGCAATGGCCAGCCAGAGTGGCTTGCCTTCCTCAGGAATGCCCAGTGGTACCGCGAGCCTGGCAAACTGGGCGTTCATCTGGAGGTTGGCTGGCTGGCCAACCACCGGTGTGTTGGGGGCCCAGAATCCGCCGAGGCTGACAGGAGCTGCTCGCCCAAAGCTGGGTTTCTTTTTGCTCTCGCCGGGGGTGACCGGGTCGAGATCGGCAATTGGCTCACTGGCGAAACTGTCTTGCTCGAGGTTGAAATCAACCGGTGGTAGCAGTTCGATGCGGTTGGCTGGGTCGCGGTAGGGTGTCCAGAGCGGCAAAGAGCCATCGGCTAGCGGCTCACTCACAGGCGTTGTCACGGGAGGTACCCAGACAACCTCTTGGCCCTGAAGCTGGGTTTGGAGCGGTGCCGTGACGGCAGCCAGCAGCCAGCCGCCCAGCAGCAGCCTCAACAGTGAACAGCGAGCAGGCACGTTGTTGAGCCAGAAGGGATGGTCACCAAACCGGCCAGACCCTAGCCAGAGGCTTCTGGTGGAGCAACCGGAAAAGCCCTGCTTTAGCCCGCTCTTCGAGCGGTCGTGCACCGGGTTTACCCTCCCGGCCTGGTCAACCAAATCTCTTGTCGGTTGCAATCAGTCGTTTGCCAGGTGGTAGACCCGGACATAGTCGAGGATCATCTCCGCTGGCAGCTGCTCGTCGCGGACGGGACCACCCGCCCATTCCGCGTTTCTAAGGGCGTAGTTGATGTTGATCTGAGCATGCAGCCTCTCGGGAATACCTCGTTCCCACTGAAGGTCCGGAGCCCGTCCATAGGTTCGGTTGTGAACAGTCCCTCCAGTAAAGCGAAAATATGGGGGTGCCTTCCATGCCGGACCATCCTGGACAAGGTGCCAGGTCATTTCTTCATCAGTCACCCGCAAGCCAAAGGTGATGAAGTCATAGAAATCGATCTCCGTTCCCTCGAATCTTCCACCATCACCAAAATGGGCCTTGTAGATCTGTTCGTTCACAAAGAAGTGATTGCTCGAGCGTTCCTTGATGAATTTTTTGGGAATTTCCTCATGTAACTCAGCGGCGGTGAAATCATGCCACCAGAGTCCACTCCAGAACCGGGTCTTCTTTTGGTTGGCGATGAACTCGAACATGTCGATTTCGAGTAGGTCGGCGGGCTTCCATTCACCAACTTTGTTGGAGACCGTCCAGAAGGCTCCGTAGCCAGCATCATTTGCGGGAAGCCGGCAGCGGAGTTCGAGATACATGTTGTTACGCAGTTCAAAAGCTTGACGGGTATGAATGCCTCCCGATGAATAGTTGAATTTTTTCTCAGCGGTCCAGGTCTTCCCGGTGATGGCTGGCTGTTCTCGTTTTTGAGTAAAGACGAGGAGTCCGTCTCGAAAGGAGATGTTGTCGAGACGATAGGCACAGTCAACCGCCTCGTTCTGCACATTCCGGCTATTGATGCCAAGGCCCCACATCTCTTGATTCAGTTCTGGCCCCGTGAACTCATCGCCAAACGCGAAAACAGATCCAGGAGGGCCAAGCCTCTCCGGTTCAGTGGCCTGGCCCAGTGAAGCAGAAGAGACGAAAAAGGCAGCCAGTAAAAAGAATAAGAAACGCACGAAAAAATTCCTCCAGTGGTAAGACCAGAACCGCTGCTACAACGAACCCGAGATAGCCTAGCAGATACGTGATTTGGCCCAAAAAAAACAGCCGATAGGGCCAGCCGATAGACAGTGTTGAAGGTGTCCTGAGCGACAGGTCGTTCTTGTTACGGTCGCAAAGTTGCCAGTGGGCAGGCCGGAAAGTAAGGTCGGAGGATATCCGTGCCCCGAGGATCACATGATGATGTCTTGCTCTCCAGTCTTACCCTTAACACGTCGCTATGCATGGCTGGTCATGCCGCTGTTGTTTGGTGCGGGAAGTGCACTCACGGCCTCCCCAGAGGCACCTGCCGAAACTCGTGCGGGGCAGGCCACATTGCCTGCTGCTGCAGAGCATGCCGTGACGACCGCCGTGGAAGCAGTTGCCGGAAAGGTAGCCGCAGAGGCCGCTACTGCGGGTGAGCGTTTGCCAACAGAGTGGCTAAAGAACAGAAGCCTTGTACTACGAGTATCGAAAGAGTTTATCCGACAGCACACGCCGGCGGTTGTTGATAAGCACACGCCAGTTGACCGCTGGCTGTTTGGTGCTCACATCACCGGCACGGCCATCACCAATGGCCGGCCAGTGATGGCGAAACAGCCGGACGACACGAAGCCGATGATTGTGCTCCATTTCCAGGGAACAACCACAACAAAGACGGTCGCCAACAAGGGCTCGCTGAAGATCTGGAATAAAGGTCGTGCCACGTTTGACGTACGGCGAGAGATCAGCTTCGATGGGCTCGATTTCCAAAAAGGCCACCGCACCATTGACTGTTCGTACCAGTCAACCCTTACTGGCATTGGAGGCCCGCCTGGGCTGCGGGGCTGGGTCACCAGGACTCTGGCGCGGCCGCTAATTGAGCGGCAACGCCCCACGGCCGATAGCGTCGCCCGGGCTGATCTGCAGAAGACGATTCTGGAAGCCTTTGGCAAACAGACCGACAAGCTGGTGGCTGATCTCAACGCTAATCTTCCCTGGAAGGAGACAGTCGCTTTGCTGACACAGGCTGGGCCCGGTCGCCAGCGACAGTTTTCGGCTATGCCCAAATGGATCGAGGCACGCTCCGTCCATATTGATCAACAAGGAGGGCAGCTGCCGGAAGAATCAAATGTGTTGCATGCACCCATTGAGCTCTGGGTGCAGGGGGAGCCACGGTCTTCCGTAACAGGCCAACTGCTCAGCCTCTGGAATGCAACCCATCGCAGCTTCGATCGATTTCGGGAAACGGTTCTGCCGACTTCGGCCGCCGAAGAATCTGGAATTCAGCCAGAGATGGTGGGTGACTGGTGGGTGATCCGTATCGGGAGTGATGTGGCGGACCGGTTCCTCAAGAAGAACAGTTCGGCAGTCCAGGCCGAAGCAGCATCGAGCTGATTCTGCAATCAGGTGGCCTCGCGGAGTTTGTCCGCCTGTCGACGGATGGCCCGCAGGTCAGAGGCATCTTTGCGGTCGAGATTCTTCAACTGCATGGTCATCCGGGGATTCTTCCGGAGCCGGGCTTCATGCCGCGCGAGAAAGTCCCAATAGAGCGTGGTGAAGGGGCAGGCCTCAGCACCGTGGGCGACCTTCGGCTTGTAGCGACAGCTCTTGCAGGCATTGCTCATCCGGTCGAGGTAGGCCCCGGTGGCGCAGTAGGGTTTTGAGGCCATCACGCCGCCGTCGGCATACTGACTCATACCGATCGTGTTGGGCAGTTCGACCCATTCAACGGCATCGACATAGACCGCCAGATACCACTGGTGGATCTCTTCAGGCTTGACGCCATAGAGCATGGCGAAGAGCCCGGTCACCATCAGACGCTGGATGTGATGGGCATAGCCATGGCTGAGCGTCTGGCTAAGGGCATCACGCAGGCAGTTCATCTCGGTGTCCGCAGTCCAAAAGAAGCCGGGCAGGGGACGGTCGGCTTCGAGGGCATTCCGCTGGGCATATTCGGGCATGAATTTCCAGTAGATGCCCCGGACGTATTCCCGCCAGCCAAGGATCTGCCGGATGAAGCCTTCCGCAGCAGCCAGTGGTACCCGTCCATCCCGATAAGCCTCTTCGGCGGCGGCGACAACATCCCTGGGATCGAGCAGCTTGAGGTTCATCGCCGCTGACAGCCGGGAGTGATAGAGCCACGGTTCTCCCGTCCAGATGGCATCCTGATAGGCACCGAACTGGCTTAGCCGATGGGTGATAAAGTCCTTGAGAGCAACCTGAGCAGCCTGCGGCGTCACCGGCCAGTCGAAGGCAGCCACGTCTCCGGGATGTTTGGCAAAGCGGGTTTCAACCAGATCAATCACACCTTGGGTGATCACATCTGGTTTGAATTGTCGAGGGGGCGGCAGTGTACCGGGCCCAGATTTGCCGAAGCTGCCACGGTTGTCAGCGTCGTAATTCCACTGGCCGCCGGCTGGTTCACCATCATCCATGAGAATATTGAATCGCTCACGGAGTGGACGGTAGAAGAACTCCAGTCGGAGTTGCTTGCGGCCTTCCGCATGAGCGGCAAATTCATCGGCCGATGTGAAGAAGTGGCGGTCAGTGCGAATCTCCAGCGGCAGTCCCGCTTCGGCTGCAGCCGCTTCGAGCATCTGGCGGACACGCCACTCGCCCGGCTCGACACAAATCAGTGAGGCCGGCATCTGACCGGCCTGCTGGTACTGGCTCAGGCTTGTCGCCAAGGCGGCTGCCAGCGACTGCGGCTCGCGGGTCGTCTTTTTGTCGGGAAGTTCCCGGTACTCAACCGGCAGGCCTTCAGCCAGCAGCTGGTCGCGAAAGTGGCGCATGGCGGCTAGAAACATCACGATCCGAGCCTTGTGCGTCCAGACATGCGTCGATTCTTCTGCCACCTCGGCCATCCAGACCTGATCGGCCTGTGGATCAAAGCCATCGAAGGCCGCACTGGTGCGGTTGAGTTGATCGCCGAGAACAAGCACAAGATGGCGGGGCATGAGG
>RGBY01000175.1 GCA_009919445.1 Planctomycetia bacterium | reverse complement strand
CGCGAGCCCGAGCCGACCAACACCAAAGACCAACGTTTGCAGAAGCGGGACTATCGCAAGTCGAGAGAGAACAGACGAGAGAGAACAGAGAGGAACAAAACCATGGCAACCAAACAGGGCGAAAAGATTATCGGCATTGACCTCGGCACCACGAACTCAGTGGTAGCTGTAATGGAAGGCAAGGAGCCTAAGGTCATCGCCAACAAGGAGGGCAATCGGCTCACCCCCAGTGTGGTTGCCTTCAATGACAAGGGAGAGACCCTCGTTGGCGACATTGCCCGTCGCCAGGCAGTCACCAATCCCAAGCGGACGATCTACTCAATCAAACGATTCATGGGGCGTCGTCACAACGAGGTCGCCAGCGAAGAGAAAATCGTTCCGTATGAGGTTGTTGGTGGCCCCGAGGACTACGTCAAGGTGAAGGCAGGTGACACGGAGTTCACCCCGCCAGAGATTTCCGCCAAGGTCCTCCGGTCACTCAAGGAATCAGCTGAGAGTTACCTGGGTCACAAGGTCAACAAGGCGGTGATTACCGTCCCCGCATACTTCAATGACGCCCAGCGTCAGGCGACCAAGGACGCCGGACAGATCTCGGGTCTTGAGGTGATGCGGATCATCAACGAGCCGACGGCAGCGGCACTGGCCTATGGGCTAGAGAGCAAGAGCCAGGAAAAAATCGTCGTCTTCGACCTTGGTGGTGGCACGTTTGACGTGTCGGTGCTCGAGGTGGCCGACGGGGTGTTCCGCGTGATCAGCACCAATGGTGACACGCACCTGGGTGGCGATGACTTCGACCAGACGCTGATCAACTTTGTGGCCGATCAGTTCAAGAAAGAGCAGGGCATCGACCTGCGGCAGGACACCATGGCCCTGCAGCGGCTGCAAGAAGCCTGCGAAAAGGCCAAGAAGGAACTGAGTTCTGCCCAAAGCAGCGATATCAACCTGCCCTTTATTACGGCTGATGCCTCTGGGCCTAAGCATTTGCAGGTGACCATCACGCGGGCTCAGTTTGAGGAGATGTGCGACGGCCTGGTTGAGCGGTGCCGGGGCCCGGTTGTGCAGGCTCTCAAGGACGCCAAACTCGACCCCAAGGATATTGACGAGGTGGTGCTGGTCGGTGGTTCGACCCGTATCCCCAAGGTGCAGGAACTGGTCAAGAAGCTTTTTGGCAAAGAGCCTCACAAGGGGGTCAATCCTGATGAAGTCGTGGCCCTTGGGGCCGCTATTCAGGGCGGGGTGCTTGCTGGCGATGTGCAGGATGTGCTGCTGCTCGACGTGACACCACTGTCACTGGGGATCGAAACCGAAGGGGGCCTGTTCACCAAGTTGGTCGAACGGAACACCACGGTGCCGGCTGAGCGGAAGCAGGTCTTCAGTACCGCGGCCGACAGTCAGACTGCGGTGACGGTCAGCGTCTATCAGGGCGAACGACCGATGGCCAAGGACAACCGGCTGTTAGGGCAGTTCAACCTGGAAGGCATTCCGCCAGCCCCTCGCGGCACACCACAGATTGAGGTCAAGTTTGACATCGACGCCAACGGCATTCTGGCCGTCAGCGCGAAGGACTTGGGCACCAACAAAGAACAGACGGTGACAATTGAGCAGTCGAGCGGTCTCAACGAAGAAGAGATCGAGCGGATGCGGAAGGATGCCGACGAGCATGCCGAAGAAGACAAGCAGAAGCTTCGGCTAGCCGAGGTGCGGAATCGTTCCGAGGCGCTCTGCTTCCAGACAGAGAAGCTGATCAAGGAAAACGATGAGAAGCTGTCGGCAGCAGACAAGGCTCCACTTGAGGCGGCGATTGCCAAGGCTCGGGAGGCGGCCAAGGGTGAAGATGCTGATGCCATTCAGTCAGCACACGATGCCCGTGAGCAGGCATCCCATGCCCTGAGCAAGGTGCTCTACGAGGCGCAGCAGGCATCAGCAGAGCAGCCTTCAGATGGTGAGCCAGCCGCTGCAGCGGCTGCCGCAGACGACACAATCGACGCAGAATTCGAAGTCAAGCAGGACGACGAGTAAGTCGACAGAGCCGCGGGCATGCTTGTGGTGCCCGCGGTGATTGTGGGGTGGCCTAGGGAACAAGGTGCAGGGGCGCACGCACAGGGGACGTGTGCGCCGAGAGTGAGTGAAAGGAAGGGGATCCAATGGCATTTCGATTCGACAAGTTCACGATCAAGGCGCAAGAAGCCGTCCAGCGTGCAGTGGACCTGGCCGCCGACCGGGGAAACCCTCAGACCACGCCCGTGCATCTGTTGCAGTCGCTCGTCTCAGAGCAGGAAGGGATTGTCCGGCCGCTGCTTGAGAAGATCGGAGTTGATCGAGCCCACCTCGAGCGGATCATTGAGGCAGAGTTGTCACACCTGCCCAAGGTGGCAGGCGGAGCCCAGCCCCAGCCCGATCAAGAACTAATCAAGGTTTTTGAAACGGCAACGTCTGAGTCGGGCACGATGAAGGACGACTTCGTCTCGACCGACCATCTGTTGCTGGCTCTCGCGAAGACGACATCCAAGGCCCAGAACGTCCTCAAACTGGCGGCGGTCACCGAGAAAGACCTGCTGGCCGGGTTGCAGGCAGTCCGGGGTAGTTCGCGGGTGACTGATCAGAGTCCGGAAGAGAAGTTCCAGGCACTGGAGAAATACGGCATTGATCTCGTGCAACGGGCGAGCCAGGGCAAACTCGATCCCGTCATCGGCCGCGATAGCGAGATCCGCCGGGTGATTCAGGTGCTTTCCCGCCGAACCAAAAACAACCCGGTGCTCATCGGTGAGCCAGGGGTTGGGAAGACCGCCATCGCTGAGGGGCTGGCGCTGCGGATCGTGCAGTCGGATGTGCCAGAGACATTACGGAACCGCCAAGTGATCGCGCTTGATCTGGGGGCGCTCATTGCTGGGACGAAGTATCGCGGAGAGTTCGAGGATCGACTTAAGGCAATTCTTCGTGAGGTCGAGTCGGCTGCGGGCAATGTCATTCTGTTTATTGACGAATTGCACACAGTCATCGGTGCGGGTGCGGCTGAGGGTGGCTCGGATGCGGCCAACCTGCTTAAGCCGGCCCTGGCCCGTGGGGAGCTTCGCTGCATCGGGGCGACCACGCTCGATGAGTACCGCAAGCACATTGAGAAGGATGCGGCGCTTGAGCGGCGGTTCCAGCCCGTCTTTGTTGGGGAACCAAGTGTCGAAGATACGATCGCGATTTTGCGTGGCCTCAAGCCCCGCTATGAGGCGCATCACAAGGGGGTAAAGATCAAGGATTCAGCCTTGGTCGCGGCCGCTGAACTGTCGCATCGCTATATCGCCGATCGGTTTTTGCCTGACAAGGCGATTGACCTGATGGATGAAGCGACCAGTCGGATCGCCATGGAACTGCAGAGTGTGCCGAGTGAAATTGACGAGGTGCAGCGGCGGTTGGTGCAGCTGGAGTTAGCCGGTCGGCAGTTGGCTGAAGAAACTGAGCCACATGCCAAGGAGCGGCTGGCCGAGATTGAGGCTGAGGCTGCCGAGTTGCGGCAAAAACTGGCCAGCCTGCGTGAGCAGTGGGAGGCTGAGAAGTCAGGGGTTGGCAGTGCCCAAGAGTTGCGGCAGAAGCTCGACGAGGCCCAGGTCGCCTTTGACCAGGCCAGTGCGCAGGTGAAGGAGCGGCAGGCATCTGGGCAGGCTGTGAGCGAAGCGATGTATCAACAACTCTATGAGTTGGACGTTTCCCGCAAGCAGTTGGCGGCCAGACTTGAGCAAGAGGAAGCTGAAAAAGAGGCTGCCGAAAAGGACACCGCCAAGGAGGCCAAGCCAACGAAGCGGCTATTGCGGCGGGCGGTGGGTCCGGAAGAGATTGCCGAAGTCGTCAGTTCCTGGACAGGCATCCCGGTTACCCGGCTGGTGGAGACTGAGCGGGCGAAACTGCTGGTGCTCGAAGAGCGGCTGCATCAGCGGGTGGTGGGGCAGGAAGAGGCCGTTGAGGCAGTCAGTAACGCCGTGCGGCGGAGCCGGTCGGGCCTGCAAGATCCGAATCGGCCGATTGGGTCCTTCATTTTCCTCGGGCCGACGGGTGTTGGAAAGACCGAGCTTTGTAAGGCGCTGGCTGAGGTTCTCTTTGACGATGAGAACGCCATGGTGCGGATCGACATGAGTGAATACATGGAGAAGCACACCGTTGCCCGGCTGATCGGCGCGCCTCCTGGCTATGTTGGCTATGAAGAAGGTGGACGGCTGACGGAAGCGGTTCGGCGGCGGCCCTATTCGGTGGTGCTGCTCGATGAAATTGAGAAGGCTCACCGCGATGTCTTCAACGTGCTGCTGCAGGTACTCGATGATGGCCGGTTGACTGATAGCCTTGGCCATACTGTCGACTTCACCAATACGATTGTGGTGATGACCAGTAACGTCGGCAGTCAGATGATTCAGGAGATCACCAAGGAAAAGGGGAGTGCCGAAGAGATTCGTGCGGCGGTACAAGAGTCGTTGGCCAGTCGGTTTCTGCCGGAGTTCCTCAATCGCATCGATGAGACCATCGTCTTCCATCCGTTGGGTGAAGAGCACATTCACCGGATTGTCGGGTTGCAGCTTGATATTCTGCTGAGGCAAGCGGCCAAGGCAGGGATCACGCTTCACTACAGCCCGGGCGTGGTCGATGAGATAGCCCGGATGGGCTACGACCCGGTCTACGGTGCCCGGCCACTGAAGCGGGTGATTCAGCAGCAGTTGCAGAATGCCCTTGCCCGTGAGCTGCTTGGCGGTGAGTTTGTCGAGGGTGATGAGGTGGCAATCGACTTCGTGCAGGATGGATTCACCTTCACGAAGACGTAGTCCGCCTGCCCGGCAATTACCGTTCGTGACTCCGGTGGAGCGCCCGCGACGCTGCCTCACCCTTCACGCGTCGGTGGGACACCTGCGGAACGGCTTTACCTTTGAAGCCCCCGGTGGCAACCGGGGGATCGCGCCCGAGGTGATGCGGCGTCAACACTGTCCCCTGTCCGCTCGCTACCGCTCGCGGCTTGCGTGGGTGGAAAAGCAGTCAGCGATGGCACCACGCTGGGGAGCCATGAGTGGAGGCCTTAGGCCTTGCCTTCTTCGAGTCCCAGGCGAATGACGAGGTCTTCGCAGCCTGGGGTCATCTTGCGAATTTTTTCAGCAATGAGCTGCTTTTCGCTGGTCGTGGCCTTCGGGAGCCGGGCCTGAAATTTGGCCATGGCCTGCCGCCGGTGCCGCCGCCGTTTGATTTCCTTCATCCGATTGCTGATGCCGCCCATATCTGGCTCCTGAAAGGTGTGTTTTGGGAGAGCGTAATGTAGTTCAGCCGGGAGCCGGCGTCAAAGCCTGCCCACTGTGGATCGGGGCGAGGCTGCGTTAGACTAACGGCACCGCTCGTGGGCAGCCTTGCCTGCGGCCGTCACCTGGACGGGTGGCAGAGTGGTCGAATGCACCGGTCTTGAAAACCGGCAGTCGTGAAAGCGGCTCGTGGGTTCGAATCCCACCCCGTCCGTTT
>RGBY01000174.1 GCA_009919445.1 Planctomycetia bacterium | reverse complement strand
CAGGAAGCCCCCGGTGGAAACCGGGGGATCGCGGTGCCAATTGACGCTGCGTGGCCGCTGGTACGGTCGCACGGTTTGCTGCGGGCAGCTTCACCAGCGGCGGAGCAGCCAGCCGAGGGCCAGGATCAGGCAGATCGCCGCGGTGACGACAACCCACATGGGCTGGCGATAGTAGGGCAGCTGCTCTGCTGAAATATAGTTGCCACAGGTTGGGCACTGCGGGCTGTCTTCCAGCATCTCTTCACCGCAGTAGGGGCAAGGAACGGTCGGCTCACCGTCGTCGTCAGACAGGTCAGCGTCGAGATCGTCATCATCCCAGTCATCGGTTTCTTCGAGCATGGCGACCTCTGGTGTGGCTGGCTGGAAATCGTCCGTTCAGGCAGAACGGCGGACCGCGGCGCCGGTCTCGGTTGCCGGTGTGGTTGCCCCAGCCTGATGGCGTGGCGTGAACGGGCAATGGCGGCAGCCTGATCCACAGCAGCTGCCCCGCTTCAGGTGATAGGCTTCGGAGAAGACAACATACCCATTTTCCAGGTAGAACTCGGGAGCGTTTTCCGGCGGCAAGGTGGACGCAGCGCGATCCCGCTGCTCAGCCGGCACCGCTTGCCTCTGCCCGTCATTCGCGTGACCGTCCATGTCTCTTTCCTCGTCGCCTTCCCTGCAACGTGTTGTCGTCATTTCCGGTGCCGGTGTCAGCGCCGAAAGCGGCCTGAAAACCTTCCGCGGCGATGATGGCCTCTGGGAGGGGCATCGCGTCGAAGAGGTAGCCACGCCTGCTGCCTGGGCAGCCGACCCGGCCCGGGTGCTCCGATTCTACAACGAACGCCGCGAACAGGTGCGGGCGGCCCGGCCAAACGCAGCCCACCGGGCCTTGGCCGAGCTGGAGCAGGGGTATCACGTCGATATTGTCACCCAAAACGTTGACGATCTGCATGAGCGGGCCGGCTCCAGCCGGGTGCTGCACCTGCATGGCGAAATCATGCTGGCCCGCAGCACGATCGACGCCGGCTGCCTGATACCGCTCGGCGACCGCGATATCTCGCTTGGCGATACCTGCCCGCTGGGTGGCCAGCTGCGACCGCACGTGGTTTGGTTTGGCGAGGAGGTGCCGGCGATGGCCGCTGCGGCCGAACTTGTCAGTCAGGCTGGCATCCTGTTGTGCGTCGGCACGTCGCTACAGGTCTATCCCGCCGCGTCCCTTGTCTTTCTGGCTCCTGACGAGGCCCGGCGGATCGTCGTCGATCCGCATATTCCCGAAGTCGTACCGCGGACCATCTTTGAATGCCTGGCCCGCCCAGCCAGCGAAGGTGTCCCTCTCATTGTTGAGGAACTCTTGCGACAGGGTGCGGACAAGTGATCACCGCGGGCTTCTGCTGATTTGCGTAGGGACGCAATGCCATCATGCTCCCGTGGCCTGTCCTGAAACAGAAACGCCGAAGCAAAAGCAGAGGCTCTCGCTCAGCCGACGATCAGCCGCACGGCAGCCACAGCCGTGAAGGCCAGCAGCAACGTGTCGAAAAGTTTCTGAGGCAGACGCCGCACGACCAGCAGGCCGACCAGCAGGCCGCCGACAACAAACGGGGTCAGCATCAGGTCAATAAGCAGGGTGTTGCGATCGATCAGGCCGAGACTCGCGCTAAAGGGAATCTTGCTGATGTTCAGCACGAAGAAGAACCAGGCCCCAGTCGCTACCAGCCGTAGCTTAGGCAGTGATACCGCCAGCAGATAGAGAGCGATTACCGGCCCGGCGGCATTGGCCAGCATGGTGGTGACGCCGCCGAGCACGCCCATTGTCCAGGCAAAGGCCTGGGTGTGTGGCACGCTGGCAAACAGGTCGGCCCGCCACATCCGGGCCAGTTGGCCTGCACACAGCAGCAGGATGATGGTGCCGATCAGCGGCCGAAAGGCAGCCTCATCCAGACGGCCGAGCAGGGCCCAGCCAAGCACCACGCCGATGATTGCCGGTGGCAGCAACCGCAGCACATACCGCCAATCGACCTCGCGGCCGATCAAACCGACCGCACAGCAGTCGCCGACGATCAGCAGTGGCAGCAGCACCCCGGTCGAGGCTTTGGCCCCGAAGACATGGGCGAAGACCAGCACATGAATCAGGCTCATGCCGGCGAGGCCGCTTTTGGAAATGCCAACGCCCAGTGCCCCGCAGGCCAAAAGCAGCCACGAAGTGAGCGAGAGGTCGGGCATAGGGCAGGCGTAGGTGAAAGGGATAACAAAGCGAGGGCGAGGAACGCACGCCAAAGGCGGCACGAACGCCACACAAAAGCGACGTTGAGAAACAGTGTCGGCTGCAGCTATCCTCTGGCAAGGCATGCCAATCTTTTCCGCTAGGAACAACTAAATGACCTCCTCGCCGCACCGCTCTACTGCCGCACCAGCCGCTCCACTCATGCTCTGGGCCCGGTGCGGCTGGCTGATGACCGCGATGCTGGTGGCGTTTTGGGTGGGTGCTGGTGTCGCGGCTCCAGGGCAAGGTGGCCGAGATCAGCACGGTTCGACTGGCGAGCCTCAAGGCTGGAGAGTCGGGCAGCGTCGGAGCCGAATTGGCCCGCCTACAAGAGCAGCGAGATACGCTGATCGCCAGGCTGCGACTGGTCTGCGACGAGTGGGAAAAGAAGGGGGGCGACCCAAAGGAATACCGGCTCTATGCAACGGCCGTGAGTGGCATGGAGATCGACTTTGGCAACGCACGAACGCTTGCGGTCTTTGTGAAAGACTGGCTGGTCTCGCCGCAGGGTGGGGTGCGCTGGCTCGGCAATGTCATCAAGTTTCTGGCGATTCTGTTTGCAGCCTACCTGCTTTCGCGGCTGTTGAGCCGGCTGACGGGGCAGGCGCTTGCACGGGTGAAGGGGGCCTCGTCGCTGCTGCGGAGTTTCATGGTGAACTTTGTCCGGCAAGGCACGCTGGTTTTGGGGCTGGTGGTGTCGCTGTCTGCCCTTGAGATCAACACCAGTCCGGTGTTGGCCCTCATCGGCGGAGCCGCCTTTGTAATCGGCCTGGCCTTGCAGGGCACGCTCTCAAACTTTGCCCATGGGCTGCTCATCCTTGCCTATCAGCCATTTGATGTGGGTGACTGCATTGAGGCCGGCGGGGTCAGCGGCATCGTCGACTCGATGAACATGCTCTCGACAACTGTGCGTACGTTTGACAACAAACTGATGATTGTGCCCAACGGCAAAATCGGTGGCGACACCATCACCAACGCGACTGCCAGCGACACTCGCCGCATCGACATGACCTTTGGCATTGGCTATGGCGATGATGTCGATCAAGCCCAGAGCATTCTCGAGCGAATCGTCACCGGGCATCCGCTTGTGCTGAAAGATCCTGCGCCGCTGATTCGGATGAACGAACTGGCCGACTCATCAGTGAATTTCATTGTGCGTCCCTGGTCGAAGACGGGCGACTACTGGACGATCTACTGGGAGGTAATGGCCGCGGTCAAACGTGATTTCACCGCCGCTGGCATTTCGATTCCCTACCCCCAGCAGGATGTGCATGTCCATCAGGTCACGGCATAATTGGCCAGTGGCTGGTAGCCGGTGGGCGTGTGGCAACTTGTCCTGATGCCCGTCAGGAAATAGCCTAAAGTAATGGAAGCCTCCGATCTGCAGCGTACCGTCGCGCCAATCTGTGATCGCTTTCACGTGCGGACGCTCGACCTGTTTGGTTCGCGAGCAACACAGACCGCCCGTGATGAAAGCGATTTTGACTTCTGTGCGTTGTTTGATGAACTGCCGCCGTCTGAATATGCGCGTTGCTTCTTCGGTGTACTGCACGGGCTAGAGGATGCCCTCGGGCGTCCGGTCGATCTCCTCACCTGGCAGGCTATTCGCAAGCCCGGTCTCCGTTCTGACATTCAGAAACACGGCGTGCGACTTTATGGATGAGCGGGCTCGAGATTGTCTAAACGACATTGTTGCCAATGTGGAGGAACTGCTCCGGTTTGTCGGCGGGATGACGTTTGAGCAGTACCAAACTGACCGCAAGACGCAGGCAGCCGTGGAGCGAAAATTTGAGATCATCGGTGAAGCACTCAACCGCCTCGCGCGTGTTGATGCTGAGATACTTTCTGAAATTCGGAATTACCGGAGCATTATTTCCTTCCGTAATATTCTGGCCCACGGTTATGACAGCGTTGAGGACCGGGTCGTCTGGGGGATCATAGAACATGATCTCAGCCAGTTGCGGAGTGACGCAGCTGCCTTTCTTTAGTTCTTTGCAAATTGCGAGACGTTGCGTGCGGGTATGCCTCGCCGCTCCCTGAGACCTGCGTGACTGCAACTGACATCATCCTTGTTCTGCTTGGCTCGTTCTGTGGCGGGTTTCTCAATGCGATTGCCGGAGGTGGTGGTCTGGTGACGCTGCCGGTGATGGTCAGTGTGTTTCCCGATGCATCGCTTCCGTCAGTTTTTGGCACCAACAAGGCGGCCATGGTCTGGGGCACCGCCTGGGCGGCCCGGTCGTATGCACGACGGGTGTCGCTGCCCTGGCGGCGGCTGGCTCCGGCGGTGCTGGCGGCGGTCGGCGGCAGTGTGCTGGGAGCCTGGCTGCTGACAGTGTTTCCCTCTGAGTGGCTCCGCAAGCTGCTCCCGGTGCTGCTGGCCCTTGTGTTTGCCTATACCCTTGCCAGCCGGCAACTCGGCCGCGAGCATGCCCCGGTCCATGCTGCCCGCTGGGAGACGCTCTGGGCGGCGGTCATCGCCCTGGGCCTCGGCTTCTACGATGGCTTCTTTGGTCCTGGCACCGGCAGCTTCTTTGTGTTCCTGTTCGTGCGGGTGCTGGGCTACGACTTCCTGCATGCCTCAGCGGCGGCCAAGCTGCTTAACTCGGCGACCAACGCTGCAGCCATTGTCGTCTTTGCCCTCGGCGGGGCCGTCTGGTGGCCGTTGGTGCTGCCAATGGCGGTTGTCAACGTCGTCGGTGCGGGGCTTGGCACCTGGCTGGCACTGCACCGTGGCAGTGGCTTTGTCCGCCGCGTGTTCCTGGTGATCGTGGCGGCGTTGATCCTCAAGACCGGCTACGACGCCTTCCTCAGGCAACCAGTCACGGAACAGCTGGTCACTGAACAGCTGTTGATGGAGCAGCCAGTCGCAGCGTCGTCAGCCTCGCCGCAGCCTCCGTCTGAGCCGGCCTTACAGCCCAAACATCCGGCTAAGGAGTGTGCCTGCCAACGAGTCAGTGGCCACGCCGGGTTCGGCGGCTGTGAACTGCCATGCAGCATCAAACCGCCAGACCACCAGTTCGTCGGTGGCTGACCGCAGCAGCAGTCGATTGCCGGCAGGGAAGCTCTCTGCGGCAAGGGGCCTTTCTATTACTGTTTTTTCGTCCCCGACAGCGCGATGCCTTGAGCGACCGTCTTGTGACCGATTGATTTCAGCCCGGAAATCCCCCTAACCCCGCCACTTGGCCAGGTTGCTGGGTCAGCGTATTGGCCTTCATCTTTGAAGGTGCGTTGGAGCTCTTTGAGTTCAGCC
>RGBY01000173.1 GCA_009919445.1 Planctomycetia bacterium | reverse complement strand
AAGCGTCGTGAGCCGGTCGCGAAACAAACCGGCCGCCACCTCAACATGGTCAAGAAGTCCTTGCTGCTCAATCATTTTGATGGCCGCCACGCCCGCAGCGGCCGCTACCGGGTTGCCGCCGAATGTGGCAGCGTGCATGCCAGGCCGAAGATGCTTGGCGAGTTCCGGTGTGGTGAGCAGAGCCCCGCCGGAAAATCCAGCACAGAGGCTCTTGGCCAAAGTGATGACATCCGGGGTAACGCCAAAGTGCTGGTAGCCAAACCACTTGCCAGTACGGCCGCAGCCACATTGAACCTCATCGAAAACGAGGAGTAGATCATGGGCATCGGCCAGATCGCGAAGCCCTTGCAGAAAACCTTCCGGAGCAGGAACGACACCCCCCTCGCCGAGGATTGGCTCGATCATAATGCCACCAGTCTGGTCATCGATAAGCCGTTCGACCGCTGCCAGATCACCGTGTGGGGCAAACTGGAAACCAGCCAACATCGGTCCCAGCCCTTCATGGTATTTCGGCTGGGCGGTTGCTGACACACTTCCCATCGTGCGGCCATGGAAGCCACCCTGAAAGGTGATGATCTTGTAGCGTTTGCCCTCGGTACGAAGCCGAACCAATTTGATCGCGGCTTCATTGGCTTCGGTGCCGGAATTACAGAAAAACGCCTGGCCACCGAAGGAACGCTCTGACAGGAGTTGTGCCCACTCACCCTGAGGCTCGATATACCAGGTGTTCGGCACATGAATAAGCTTGGCGACCTGCTGCTGAACAGCCTCCACAACAGGTGCCGGGCAATGCCCGAGCAGGTTGCAGCCCCACCCCGGAAAGAGATCGAGATAGCAACTGCCGTCAGCATCCCAGATTCGCGAGCCTTCTCCGCGGACAAAGCAGACATCAAACCGTCTGTAATTAGGCACGACGTATCGGCTGAAGGTGTCGATGATCGCTTGCGTGGCGGGACCCGGCTGACGGGTTGGTGTTGCGGCACTGGCATCAAGCGTGGCCATGGGGCAGCTTTCGAGAATGCGAGGATGGGGTTTAGGGGAAAGTGACTTCAGGCAACCGTTGTTGCAGTCGACCGAGAGTTGGCGACGGCGGCGACTGAGTCGGCAACCAGTTCGGTGCCGATGCCGCTTGTCGTGTAGATTTCGAGCAAGAGGGAGTGTCGTAAGCGGCCATCGATGATGTGAATTTTCTTGACCCCCTGATCGAGCGTCTGCAGGCAGCCCTCAATTTTTGGAATCATGCCACCGGCAATGGTGCCGTCATTGATGAGCCGACGGGCTTCAGTTGCCGAAAGTGAATGAATCAGGCTGGCCTGATCATCAAGGTCGGTGAGGACACCGGGGATGTCACTCAGAACGACCAGTTTTTCAGCATTGATGGCGGCTGCTACCGCAGTCGCAGCCGTGTCAGCATTAACGTTGAGCTTGTGCCCGTCTGAACCCATGGCCATGGAAGGAATGATCGGTACCTGACCGGCGTAGGCGAGGTTGTCGATGGTCATCCGGTCGACACGAGTGACCTCACCGACCCGGCCGAGGTCGAGTGGTGATCCGTCAGGAGCCTTGAGTGACAACGGCTCACCGAACAGGACGTTGGTTGACTGAAAATTGAGCGACATTGCGCGGCCGCCGAATTCTTCGATTTTTGCGGCAAGTTCGTGGTTCAGTTCAGTTGCCAGAACGCGTTCAACGATTTCCAGCGTAGCGGCGTCGGTATAGCGTCTTCCTTGGACAAAACGGGGCTCAATGCCAGCGGTGTCCATGGCCCGCGAAATCGCCTTTCCACCACCATGCACCACGACGACTCGCATGCCGAGGGTCGTCATGAAGACAATGTCGAGCAGCAGATGACGCAGTGCATCGGGATGTTCGAGCACGCTACCGCCGAGTTTCACCACGGTTGTGGTGTCGCGAAATTTACGAATCCAGCCGAGTGCCTCGATCAGCGTGTCGGCTTTCTCGATCGCTTGCTGCTGCGTCAGGCTGATGTCAGGGTCGCCCAAATGCTCGCTCCTCTTGTGGCTCAGGCCGACAGATGGCCCGAAGTGAAACCCCCTAGTTTAGGCCATGTGGAGCGTTGAAAAAGGGGTCAGCGAGAGGCAAATGCCCAAAGCCATTCCCCTCGAGAGATGGGGCAGCGTGCGGTTAGGGCGACTTTGTCGGTTTCTCAGGCGATGCGGCAGCTTCAGCAGCGGAATCAGAGGATTCAGCCGGATCGAGCGTGATCGAGGCAGAGTTGATGCAGTAACGCAGGAACGTCGGGGGTGGTCCGTCGTTAAAGACGTGACCGAGATGGGCACCGCACCGTCTGCAGGTCACTTCGGTACGAATGCCAAATCCGGGGACTGCCGCCAGAGACCGATCTTCATGTTCCGCAACAACCTGACCCCGAACATCGTCCTTGGCGGTATCGATGGGGGCAGTAAAGCTGGGCCAGCCACAGCCACTCTCAAACTTTTCCCCAGAATGGAACAGTGGTTCGCCGCAGCAGATGCAACGGTATGTGCCTGCTGTTTTGGTGTTCCAGTAGGCTCCACTGAAAGCCCGCTCAGTCCCCTTTTTGCGGGCGATGGCAAATTGCTCCGGCGTTAATCGTTTCCGCCATTCTGAGTCTGAATCTGGAATCTCTCCGTCGGGAATCCGACCGGCAATTGCTGGATTTTTCTGAGCGGCACGTTCCATCGCAAGATCCTTTCTCGACGGTCTTGGCTGTTGGGCGAAGGAGGGAGTCAGACCACTATAAAAGGCTCCTGCAAGCAAGACGGTCACGCCTGAAACGAGCATTACCACCTGGCGTGGGCCCTTTTGGTACGCCTCTTTTTTAACGCGAGTGACTTTCATTGAACGGCCTTTACCCTGAAGACTGTGGTCGAGGTCGGAGTGCGGCAGCCTCATGCCGCTCCCTTTTTTCTTACGGTGACCGGCGGCCAGTTGTGCGGTGGAAATGCTCAAAGCGGAGACTATCGGCGACTGGGCAGGGTTTCTGGTTCATAGGCATGGTCACGTTTCCGAATCACTTCAGCCTTCACAATTTTATCGGGCAGGCCGGCCATGGGGCCTTCTGTTCGTTGAATCTTGGGAAGCACATCAAGGCCCTCGATCACCCGGCCGAAAACGGTGTGCTTGCCATCGAGGTGCTCCGTTGGGCGAAAAGTTAGAAAGAATTGCGAGCCACCAGTATCTTTGCCGGCGTGGGCCATGGAGAGACTGCCGAGAAAGTGCTTGCGGGCACCAGGCAGCTCACATTCGCAGGCAATGCTGTAGCCAGGGCCACCGCTTCCGGTTCCCTTGGGGTCGCCGCCCTGAGCCATGAACTGGGGGATAACGCGATGGAATACGGTGCCATCGTAAAAGTGTTTTTCGACGAGGCTAATAAAGTTGGCGACGGCATTGGGCGCCTCATTCTCAAAGAGTTCGACCACAATGGTGCCTTTTGACGTTTCAATTTTTACCCGTGGCAAGTCGTCAGCCTTCTCCTCAGCGGCCCGCTTTGCCATCTCGGCTTCGACCTTAGGCCGTTCCGTTTCAAGGGCTTGCTCCAAGGACGAGACCTTGTCGCTGTCGACGCCGGCGTCTGAGGCGGCTTTCAAAAAGGTGCTGGCGGCATCAAGATCGGAGACAATCATTGCTGCGGTTGCACCTGTCAGCAGGACCTGCTCTTCCTGACTTCCAGCTTCTTGCAGCAGCCTGGCAAGATCGAGGCCGCGTAGCGGATCATCGGTGGCCATGGCTCCTTGCAGGGCATCGAGAACAACTTGTTTTGCGGTGGCATTGTCGGGCTCTGCGATCAACACGTCGGTGGCACTGCTTTCCAGACTGGTGGCGGCGGCGCGAGCCTCTTCTCGGGCGGCATTGAACCGACTTTCAATTGCCTGCTTGTCCGCATCGGGTTGGTGGTACTCAGCCTGGAGGGCCGAAAGTTCCCCGATCAGACGACGAAGATCCTGCTGCGCCTTGGCAAAGCTTTCTTTTGCAGCGTCAGCCGCCTGGGGCTGTTCTGCCGGTTGCTCGGCGAAGGCAGATGGCGAGAAGCCGGCAAGGCTTGCCATCACCAAAAAGGCTGCCAGCGGCTGTCGAAGGACAATGAACTGTGGCCTGACCGAGGTCATTTCTGCTCTCCTGGGCGTAAGTGGCTGTCGGTGTATCCAAGATTGGCAATACCCGTACGATACCATGTTCCCCAGGTCCCGATCCGTACGAGGTCGGCGACCGGTTTTTGATTCCCCTCGTGATGACGCATTCATGCCCCGGAAAAACGCTCGGCAGCACCGCCCATCAACGCCCGTGGCAAAGGCCGTTTCGCTGGCCGGGGCACCACGCTCTGTCGATGATGAGGCGACCAGTCCGCCCCGACTCATCGGTGGAGAACTAAAGGGCCGACGGCTGGCCTTCCGTCCTGGCGGGCCAACCCGACCGATGAAGGATAGGGTGCGGGAAACGCTTTTCGATCTGCTAGGAACCTCCATTCGTGGGGCCATTGCCATTGACCTGTTTGCGGGTACCGGAGCGCTTGGGTTTGAGGCGATAAGCCGCGGGGCTGTTCGTGCCGTCTTTGCCGAGCGGCATTTTCCGACCGCCGACTGCCTGCGGCAGAGTGGCCGAGAGTTGCAGGTTGATGATCGAATTGAAGTAATTGCCGGTGATGTTTTGCTTTGGTCCCGTCGTCTGCCACCTCTGCCGCTGGATGGTCCCTGGATGATTTTTGTCTCGCCACCATGGAAATTCTTTCAGACCCGGCTGCCCGAGTTGACAGCGCTGATGAGGGTCTTGGCTGCGGAAGCACCTGCGGAAAGCCGGTTTCTTGTTGAGTCAGACGAGGCCATTTCCGCAAGCGACCTGCCCGATCGACTTAGTGAACGGGAAGGCGAACAGCCGTGGGACAGCCGCCGACTTCCTCCGGCGATTTTGCACCAAAAACGGCTCTGATGGCCGAGAATGCTCCAGTCCGCCACCGGCAACGATTCTCAGTTAAACTAGAGAAGTCCGGGAGGCCGACGCGGGGACGGACTGAAGGCGACGCAAAAAACTGGATACTCAGACCGTGGACATCATAAACCAACAGGATGCCGTGCCTTTTACGACGGCTGATGGATCGACCATTCGTGAGCTGCTTGCCCATCGCAATTCGGCCATACGCAACCAGTCGTTGGCCGAAGCCCGGCTGGCTGTCGGACAGGCGACAACCCCACACTATCACGCCGTTACCGAGGAGATTTACTATATCCTCACCGGTACAGCGGCGCTGACCCTTGGCACTGAGACGCAGACTGTCGGGCCAGGAGATGCAATCGCCATTCCACCTGGCTTGCGGCATACAATTCGGAACACTGGAAGTGAAGAGCTGGTTTTTCTCTGTACCTGCGCCCCGGGTTACGAGCATAGCGATACTTTTCTTGACGATACTTCTGAAAAAGACGATTCCGCCCTGTAGTCCACACCCCACTTACGCCCATGCCCGACACCTTTTCTGACATTCTGATTTCAAAAGGCATCATCAGCGAGGAACAGCTGG
>RGBY01000172.1 GCA_009919445.1 Planctomycetia bacterium | reverse complement strand
CAGATGGTCGGCGAAGGATTTCCCAAGGTATTCAATGTCAGCAACGACAGTCTCAAGAAAGAGAAACGCAGTCGGAGTAAAGGCCCAGAGCCAGAAGGCCTGGCCATCGGCGAAATCGATGGCCGCACCTATGCCTTCATCGGTCTTGAGCGAATCGGTGGCATCATGGTTTATGACATCACCGAACCAGAGCAGTCACAGCATATCGGTTACTACAACAATCGCCGGTTTGATCTGCCTGCAACGCTTGCCGATGGATCGAGTAATCCTGAGGCAGGAGACAGTGGCCCGGAAGGACTTCTCTTTATTCCGAAACAGCAGTCACCAACTGGCACCAACCTGTTGATCGTCGGGAACGAAACCAGTGGGACAACCACGGTCTGGGAAGTGGCCCTTAGCGACGAAGTGGTCCTTGGCGACTAGTTGGACTTACCAGCGATCAGCGGTCAACAACGACTGTCGTCATAAACTGCTGGTATCGAGGGCAAGCCGGCATTGGGAAAACATGGCCAAAAGGGGCGAACCGGCTTTTCTGGCGGGTTCTGCGGCAAGCTGTGGACCAGATTTTTTCGTGATTCGCCGCTGATTTGGCGATAGTATAGAGAGAGGTTTTCGTTCCGCCGATCGACCTGCAGAGGGTCCGCGTCAGGCTTTTGTTGTGGCCTGGCGGCGACGCGGGTGTTTCCGGACAGATTCATCCGATGGCAGACACCGTGGCGAGGCATAGATGGCACGCAGTCGGCATGGCCTGCGGTGCAATCGGTGCTGTTCTTTTTTTCACTTGGTCACCCGCAGCTGCGGCGCCGCAGCCCCCCTCGTTTACCCGCGACATCAAGGGCATCCTCTCCAATCGCTGTATTCGCTGCCATGGTCCAGACCCAGAAGACCGGCATGGGGGTGGGGAGCATGGCCTGCGTCTCGATACGTTTGCTGGTGCAACAGAAGATCTTGGTGGGTATGCAGCGATTGCCCCGGGTGATCCTGAGGCGAGTGAGCTGATGGCACGGATCACCGCCACTGACCACGGTGTGGTGATGCCACCGCCTGAGGCGGGTGAGCCGCTGGCGGCAGAAGAGATCGAACTACTCAGGCAGTGGATCGAAGCGGGTGCCACCTATGAGCCGCACTGGGCCTACCAGCCGATCAGGCGGCCACGGCTGCCAGCGGTAAGGCAAACGGAATGGCCCCGCAACCCAATTGACCATTTTGTCTTGGCTCAGCTGGAGGCCGCAGGGCTCAGCCCTAGCCTAGAGGCTGATCGGACCACACTCGCCCGCCGGCTGGCTCTTGATCTGACTGGGTTACCGATCACACCTGCCGAAGTGGACGCCTTTGCCGATGATCAGTCGGCTGACGCAGTTGCACGGTTGGCTGATCGGCTCCTCGACCATCCTGGCTATGGCGAACACATGGCCCGCGGCTGGCTCGACCTCGCTCGGTATGCCGACAGCGCCGGCTATGCTGATGACCCGGCGAGAACCATCTGGGCCTACCGCGACTGGGTCATTCGGGCATTTGATGCCAACATGCCTTTTGACGAGTTCACCATCAAGCAACTAGCCGGTGACCTCCTTCCGGGAGCGAGCCTCGACGACAGAATTGCCACTGCGTTTCATCGCAACACCCTGACCAATAATGAGGGTGGCACCATTGATGAAGAATTTCGCTCCGTGGCCGTGATCGATCGGGTGAATACCACCCTGAGCACCTGGATGGGAACAACGATGGCGTGTGCCCAGTGCCATGATCACAAGTACGACCCGCTTTCACAAAAGGAATATTTTGGCATCTATGCCATTTTCAATAACACTGCCGATGCCGATCGGCGCGATGAAGCCCCGCTGGTGAATGTGCCTTGGGAGCCGGTCGACGGGCAGCGGCGACGACTTGAGCAGGAGCTTGCAGAAATTGTGGCCGCCGTGCCGGAGATGAACCAGCCGGCACCGAAAAACCAACAGCAGCCTGTGGATGAACCACCAGAGCTGTGGCCGTTGCGGCAGCATGTTCAGCAGTTACGCAAGCGGATTGCAGCAATCAAGCCGGTGACGGTACCGGTGATGGTTGAACTGGAAGGAAAGCAGCGGCGAGTGACTAGGCTGCAGTACCGCGGCAACTGGCAGGATTTAGGACCCGTCGTTGAGGAGATGACCCCAGCGGTTTTTCCGGCCCCGGAACGCGGTCCTGGCCAGCGACTTGACCGGCTGGCCTTGGCCCGTTGGCTAGTGAGTCCAGACAATCCGCTGACCGCCCGCGTGGTTGTCAATCGGCTCTGGGAGCGGCTCTTTGGGATTGGCATCGTTTCCACGAGTGAAGAGTTTGGCAGTCAGGGTGAACTGCCCAGTCATCCCCTGTTGCTTGACTGGCTCGCCAGCGAACTGATTGCCAGCGGCTGGGACCTGAAGGCACTCCAGCGGCTGATTGTCACCAGTGCCACCTACCGACAGTCATCAAAACCGACTGAACAACTGCTGACGCGTGATCCTGAGAACCGGCTTTTGGCCTGCGGACCGCGGGTGCGGCTCTCAGCTGAGGTGATTCGGGACCAGGCCCTTGCGGCTGCGGGTCTCCTCTCTGCCAAGAAGGGTGGGCCAAGCGTTCATCCGCCGCAGCCCGACCTGGGCGTCAAGGCAGCCTTTGGCACCGGAATCGACTGGAAGACAAGCATGGGTGAAGACCGCTATCGCCGGGCGATCTACACAACCTGGCGACGGAGCAACCCCTATCCAGCAATGGCCACCTTTGATGCCCCTAGCCGCGAGGTCTGCACGGTCCGGCGTCCGCGAACCAATACACCCCTGCAGGCCTTGGTCACCCTGAATGACCCTGCTTTTGTTGAGGCCGCTCAGGCACTGGCCCGTCGGATGGTCAGTGAAGTCGCGGGCGTGGCTGGCCAGCCTTATTGGGGCGAGGCCCGGCACGGCTTTCGACTGGTGCTGGCACGGGAGCCGACGCATGTGGAAGTGTCCCGGCTGGTTGAACTCTATCAGTCTGCTGCGGAGGGGTATCGGCAGAATCCTCCTGAGGCTGAGGCGATGGCCACCAACCCTCTGGGGCCGCTGCCCGACAGGCTGCTCGAAAACTATGACGGTGACCGTGCTCGAGCGACTGCCGATCTCGCCGCCTGGACAGTGGTCGGTAACGTGCTGCTCAATCTCGATGAAACTTTTATGTGCCCCTAGAGATCTCAACCATGCACCCCTTGCTTGAACAGAAACTGCTTGCCACCCGTCGCCAGTTGCTCGGCAGCATGGGCGGGGGTATTGGTGCTTTGGCCCTTGCGGATCTGCTTGCTGGTGATGCGACCAAGGCTGCCACGCCGCTGTCTGGAGCCGCTGATCCACTGGCCGTCAGGCCGCCCCAGTTTGCTCCGCGTGCCAAGCGGATGATTGTGATTCATTTGACTGGTTCGCCGCCCAACCTCGATCTCTATGACCATAAGCCAGAGCTGGTGCGGCGAGACGGCGAGGAATGCCCGGCGGAGTCAATCGCTGGCAAGAAGTTTGCCTTTACGAGTGGCACGCCAAAATTACTTGGCACGCGGAGGAAGTGGTCGCGGTGCGGTGAGAGTGGCATGGAGCTGTCTGATGCCATTCCCCATCTGCACCGTGTGGCCGACAAACTCTGTCTGGTGCGGAGCATGCATACTGATCAGTTCAACCATGCTCCGGCCGAACTTCTCGTCTATACCGGAAGCCCCCGAGCAGGTCGGCCGAGCCTAGGGAGTTGGGTTACCTATGGGCTTGGCAGTGAAAATGCCAACCTGCCCGGCTTTGTTGTGCTGATTTCCTCGGGCGTGCAGCCCAACGGTGGGACGAGCAGCTTTGGTTCCGGCTTCCTGCCGAGTGTCTATCAGGGCGTGCAGTGTCGTTCGAAGGGCGACCCGGTGCTCTATGTCTCAAACCCGCCGGGCATGGACCGCCGGATGCGACGGGCGAGCCTCGATGCCCTTAAGGATCTCAATGAACTCCAAGCCCGCGAGTTGGGAAACCCAGAAACCGTCACTCGCATTGCCCAGTACGAACTGGCCTATCGCATGCAGACCAGTGTTCCGGAAGTGATGGACATTTCACGGGAATCGAAGCAGACGCTCGAGGCTTATGGGGCCACACCAGGGGCTGCCAGCCTGGCTAATAATTGCCTGCTGGCCCGGCGGCTGGTCGAAGAGGGCGTACGATTTGTGCAGCTGTTTGACTGGGGCTGGGATTTTCATGGGACGAACCCCAATGAAGGCATCGAGGATGGTCTCACCAGGAAGGGGGCGACCTTCGACAAGGCAGCCGCAGCGTTGATTGACGATCTCGATCAGCGGGGCCTGCTTGAAGATACCCTTGTCCTTTGCACCGGTGAATTTGGTCGGACACCCTTCCGTGAGGGGCGTACCTCGAAGAGTCAGGTTTTGGGCCGAGACCATTACCCCGACTGTTACTCAGTCTGGATGGCAGGTGGTGGGGTCAAACGCGGGCTGATTTATGGTGCGACGGATGAGCTTGGCTTCAAGGTGACGGAAAACCCTGTTCACATCCATGACCTGCAGGCAACGATCCTGCACCTGCTTGGCTTTGACCACACGAAGCTGACGCACCGCTTTCAAGGGCGTGATTTTCGCCTCACCGATGTGCACGGTGAGGTGGTTCATGATCTGCTTGTCTAATGCCTTCATTTGAGGGAAGAGCAGACAGTGCGCACGATGTGGAATGGCCGAATCGGCTGTTCGCCATTCAGTGGCAGTGGTGCTGATAGACTGTGAGCGGTAGTTTCATTCCACCGCAAGGAGTTTCCATGGCCAGTGTCACTATTGTCTGGTTTCGTCATGATCTGCGGCTGGATGATAATCCAGCCCTGTTGGCGGCAGCGGCTCGTGGCAGTGTGGTGCCCGTCTTTATATGGGAGCCCGAGGAAGAGGCGCCCTGGCAGCCTGGTGCGGCCTCACGCTGGTGGCTGCACCACTCGCTGCTTCGGCTGGCAGAGCGGCTTGAGAAGGTCGGCTGCTCGTTGGTCATTCGGCGTGGCCCGTCTCTGAAGGCACTGCAGCAGCTCGCCAAGGAAACAAAGGCAACGCATGTCGTCTGGAACCGGCGGTATGAGCCGGCGGTGGTAAAGCGAGATACTGCCATCAAGAAGGCCCTGACGGCTGATGGTCTGACGGTCGAGAGCTTTGGCGGTGGCCTGCTTTATGAGCCGGTTCATGTTGCGACCAAACAGGGGAAACCATACCAGGTATTTACGCCCTTCTGGCGGGCGTTGCTGGCCCGTGATGAGCCGGCCGAACCAGTGGCCGCGCCCCGGAAGCTCCAGCCAGTGACGGCGAAGCCTTCAAAGTCAGTCGCTGTTGAAAGTCTCGGCCTGCTGCCAACGATTGACTGGGCTGGCACCATGGAAAAGACATGGTCACCAGGTGAATCGGGAGCGGGGAAGCGGCTGAAGTCATTCCTTGCCAAGGCACTCAGCCAGTACGGCGACGGTCGTGACCGACCCGATCATGTTGGCACCAGCAGCCTGTCGCCGCACCTGCACTTTGGT
>RGBY01000171.1 GCA_009919445.1 Planctomycetia bacterium | reverse complement strand
CCAAACAGAAGCCAGAGCAGAATCAAGCCGGCCGCGATGACAAAACTGGACAAGGCCAGAAAGAGCAGCCCAAACGGGGTTGAGCCGGTGGCGGCGAGCGCAGCCAGGTTCGCCACAGGGAGCACCTGCAGGCCAACCGCTGCGGGGGGTATGGCTGCGGCCAGCTCGTGCGCCAACGACTGCCGCTGGACGGCTGCCTGCTGCGGCAGGTGCCAGGCGGTTGTCTGACCAAAGCGGCTGCCGGCGATCTGCCGGGCCCGCGCAAGGGGCATGAACAATTTTGGGGTTGGGCCATATTCCTGCCAGTACTTTTCATCTTCATCATGCGGTGGCCGGTCACGGACTCGGGTTCGGTCAAAAGGGAAGGGGGGATCCCAGTCGGCAATTGACGCTTCATCGGTAACGCCAGCCACCGTGGGTACGACACCGCGAGCCACCGCGAGTCCTTGCATCGCCGCGATTCCGCTCACCCGACAGGTGTAGGCCTTCTCTTCGACCTGACCGTGGAGCGTCTCCGGGGCAAAGCAGGTGATCGTCAATTCATCTCCAATGGCAACCTGGTGTCCCTGTGCCGCGAGATCGTCAGCCAGCCAATGATTGATGATTACGCCGTCACCTGTTGGTAACGCCAGCGTCTCTCCGCTGGCATCAACAAGTTTGCCGAGTGGATGCTCTGCGCTGGCCAGGCCAAGCACAGTCGAATACGGCAGAGCACCCGCTCGGCAGCAGCATCGACTGCCGGCTCCAGCAGAAGCCGCCGGCTCGATAGGCGAATGCCAGACTCCTTCTCGTCGGCCAAGACCAAGCCGAGGTCGTCAAGCGTTGGCGACAGCGTCTGCTCAAGCCGTTCCAGACTCAGCGGCCGCCGATAGCCGCTTCCACCGGACTCTGTCTCAGGAACCACAAATGCAGCGTTCACCCGCGCCGGCTGGCTGAGCAAATCTTGAACGACAGCGAGAGAAACTAGCGCAACGCCGGCTGCTGCCTCAGCCGGCCGCAAAGAAAAATCACCCACACTGCCTGGCGGCAGCAGTGCAGTGACCCGCATGCGTCGAGACCGACTGCGTCCACTCCGCCGCCCCAGCGGCGTATCGGCTGGCACGGCTGAGCCCTCGGCAACGCGAAGCAGAACGGAATCCCCCACGGCCAGCCCAAGTGCTGCCGCCAGGCCCTGACTGAGGCCAACCCCGTCCTCAACAACTGGTGGCGGCAATCGAAATCCAAGCTCAGCTGGCCGGTCGCAGCCCAGCAGAATCGCGACGCTCCTCGACGGGCCCCGACCGTCCTCCGCTGGCCGAGCAACGGTGGCGGAAAGCAGGCCCGCAGGCACGACGGCTGCTGGCACCCCCGCATCACGAAGCTTCTCCGCGAACCTGTCGGCCAGTTCAGCCCGAAACCATTCAGGTCCGACCACAGCTGCCGCGACACTGCCAAGCCGAGCCTGCGCCAGCCGACGCAACCCCTCCTGGATGGCATCGCCGACGCCAAGGCTACCGACAATCGTAATCGCCACCACTGCGGCGGCAGCCGCAACAGCCAACAGATGTGTCCACCAGTGCCCAGCGACTCTCAGGCTGAGTGCCGAAAGGCTGCGGAGGCCAGCGGCGGACCGCTGCAGCTGCTGCCTCATGACACCAGCCGTCCATCCAGCATTCGCAACTGTCGGCCCTGCGAATGACTGGCCACCTGTTCTGCCACCGCTGTGTCATGGGTTACCACCACCAGCAACCCGCTCACTTCATCGACAAGCGTTGTCAGGAGATCCATCACCCCAGCGGCCGACTGGCTATCGAGTTGGCCGGTTGGCTCATCAGCCAACAGCACGGTAGGACTGAGCATCGCAGCTCGGGCCACTGCCACCCGCTGGCGTTCTCCACCTGACAGCTCTGCCGGCAGATGACCCTGCCGGCCCGCGAGGCCAACCCGCACAAGCAACTCTTGCGCCCGGCTTACCTGCTCTGCGTTGGCGTTCCCCGATGCAATCACCGGCAGTAAGACATTGTCGAGCGCCGTGCAGCTTTCAAGGAGGTGATGCTCCTGAAAGACCATGCCGATTTGTTGGTTGCGAAAATGCGCACGGTCAGCCGGCGTGAGCTGATAGGGATCGACACCATTGAGACAAACCCGCCCGGCGGTGGGCGGCTCAAGCCCGCCAATGATGGCAAGCAACGTACTCTTTCCTGAACCGCTTGGACCGGTCACCACCAGACGATCACCTGCCTTTGCCGTGAAGGTTATGCCCTCAAGCACAACAAGCGGCTCTGCTGGCGTCGGAAACGATTTCGACAACGAGTCGACTTCGAGCATGGCAGCTGTCTCCAATGCCCTGCAACGGTGATCAAGATGCCTCAGCCGCAGCAGCAGGCACCAGGTGGTTCCTGAGGCGGCTGACAACACCCGGCGGAATCCGTACTGGCAGAGGCTTTTGGCCTCGCCGCATGAGGCAGCGGACTGCTACCACCTTGCCGGTGGCGACCAACAGCCCTTGCCGCTCAAACCGAAACGCATAGGTCACGCTTGAGGCACCGACTTCAACAACCCCAACCGCGACCTCAACTTCTTCACCGAACCGGACGGCCGCTCGATAGTCTGCTGACACCGAGACACGCGGCCAACTCACTTCAAGTGGCTCATGCGGCTTGTTCGTGCCCACCGGCGCCAGTTCGGCCAGAAGGTCATCGGCATCCTCCGGAGCGTGGTCAACCACGTGGAGTCCGAGATGCCGCAAGAAGGCATGCTCAGCCGACTCCATCCAAAAGAAGAATGCCGAAAAGTGAGCAATCCCTGCTGCGTCCGTATCGCGAAACTCAACGAGCCTCCGACAGCGAAACCACTCTGGCAGAGATGCAGCCGTTGACATTGCTTACGATGCCGCGCGTCAGTCCGCGACGTAGGGCAGCAGCGCCATGAACCGTGCCCGCTTGATAGCTCGGGTGACGGCATGCTGGCTCGCTGCAGTGCAGCCGGTCTTGCGACGACCAATGATCTTGGCCTGACGGTTCACCATCTTCCCAAGCAGGTCGAGGTCTTTGTAATCGACGTACATGGGCCGAGGCCGAACTCCATCAATGAAGATTGGGTCTTTCTTCTTGATCTTGGGCTTGGGCTTGGATCGCTTGCGGGGTGTCTTCGAAAACCGCTTCTTGCCGGGCATTGGACTCATGTCTGTTCTCTACTTCTACGTCTCGTTCTTGGTTTCGTCTCGTTCTTGGCTCAGAACTTGTATTTCGTGCAAGCAAAAAGGGGAGAGGGTATTTCCGCCTCCTGGAACCAGTCGGCTTCAGTTGCGTCAATAGCGACCTGGAACCCAAGCATGTCACCGGCCTCTGCCTGCCAGCAAATCTCCTTTAGGGCACCGCTAACGCGGAGCAATTAGTCTAGCGGCAGAACCGAAAATTGCACGGGGGCTTCAGAAATCAGCGGGGACCGGTTCAACGAACCGGTCCCCATCTTTTTCTGAGTGGGCATCCTGTCTTCCGGTTCTCATCCTGACGCTTCCGTCAGCCAACAACTGGAACAACAGAATTCTGGATTAGTAGCGATCGCCGTAGCCACGGCCACCGCCGCCACCACCACCGTAGCCACGTCCGCCGCCACCACCGTAGCCACGTCCACCACCACCACCAGCAGGACGGGGAGTCCGCTCGCGGGCTTCGTTGACCGTCAGGGGGCGACCATTGATTTCATGACCATTAAGGGCCGAGATGGCAGCCTGCAGGCCTTCATCCGACTCCATTTCAACAAAACCAAAACCACGGGACCGACCGGTCTCGCGATCTGAAATAACTTCCGCCGACTGCACTGCGCCGTGTTCGGCGAACATCGCCTCCAAATCGGCGGACGTGGTCGCCCATGGCAGGTTCCCCACGTAAATCTTCCGAGCCATAAAAACTTCTAACCTCAAAACATCGGGAGTTGAACCAAAACCATCGACACAAGACGATCGCCAGTCGCACAGACCGCAACTCCCGATCTTTTCGGAGTGCAGACGAAAGTCAGTCGGACGCCGAACGTTCTACCATGCCCCCCCGGACTTGCCAACTCGATTTCTGGGGACCACGCCGATTTCTTATCGAGCGATGGCCCCCTGGGCCATCGCCGCCAGGAGGGGGACGACTGCCTTGGATGACATTATCATGACAATTTTCCCGGGGAATTGGCCTTCTGCTACACTCCCTCAAATGGAGGCCTCCGCTGATTTCACCACCTGTCCTACCGGTGGTTCGTGGGCGGCCAGGGAATAAGCCCGCCAGTCGAGCCACCATCTCGCCATGTCACTGTCGCCTGAAAAACCACGACGCTGCCCGGAATGCAGCCAAGAATTTGTGGCGACCGCGGGGCAGATCAGCCAATGCCCAGGTTGTGGGAAGAACATCATCTTCCACGACGAGATTGGCATCGTTGAATACGAAAAGGGCGAGGAGGAACTCAGTCAACACGCCGACCTCGACGCTACGGATGTTCCCCCACCTCACCCCCAACAACCTTCATGGCCTGCCACGACGCTTCGGTCGCTGGCCGCGAGCTGGCACCCGCACCAAGTGGCAATCGAACGTTTCTTTATCAATTGGTGGCCAGCCTGGCTGCTCTCCTTCACGGCAGAGGAAAGAAAGTCTTTACGGAAGGCGATCCAGGGTCGTTTTCGGATCACCACTCTCCATGACCCGAGAGTCGCCAAGTGGCTCGCCGCCACCGGAGAGCCAATTCCTCTCCAGGGCCTCACCTCACTTTCTCCACCGGTCGCCCGACAACTGATCGAGTCTTCCGACTCACTCTGGCTGACAGGTCTCCTGGGATTTTGCGAGACAACCGCTCGCCACCTGTCATTCCATCGCGGCCGGACACTCTACCTTGATGGCCTGCGGTCACTGCCAGATGCAATCGCTCAGATTCTCGTCCGCCACCGAGGACGTGGGCTCTCACTCGATGGGCTCACCACGCTCCCCACTTCAACGGCAGACCTTCTTATCACCTACCGCGGCCGCCTCTCACTTGATGGGCTCCGCGACCTCACGCCCAGCCTTGCCGCTCTCTTGGCAATGCACCGAGGACCAAGCCTTTCGCTCAACGGCATCACGACACTCAGTACGCCGATCGCAGAGCAGTTGAGCAGCTATCACGGTGATCTCTACCTCGGTGGCATCACCGAACTCACGGGAATACTGGCAACGATCTTCCGAGACTTTCCCGGCAAGATTGTGCTGCGGCATCATGAAATCCGTCCCCGCCGCCGGCCTTCTGATGAAGCGATCGAAAAAGAAAGCATAAAGCCACTCATTACGCTTGGTGTGGTCGCGGGAATTATCATCCTGGCCCTGCTCGCCGTGCTGCTCACCGCCATGGACGCGATTGGCTCCTAAGAACCTGCCGCAATAAGGGTTTTGCAGGGCAGCGCAACAGACGGCCCACGGCTGCTGACAAGCACCTGGAGCTACCATCGAAAGATGGCAACCCAATGCCATCATCTTGGAATGCAACGACCAGAGAGGCAAAGGAAGACTCTCTCATTTTTGGCCACAA
>RGBY01000018.1 GCA_009919445.1 Planctomycetia bacterium | reverse complement strand
CCTCAGACTGCATCCTTCGCAGTCTGCTAGGCGTTGAGCGATGGGTTCGTGACCGGCCACGTCCGCCGCCGCGGGCCGTCCCCCAATCCCTCAGTCTTCTTTTCGACGCCGCCAACGAGAAAAAATGGTCATCGGCAGGACGGCCAAAAAGGTTGTCAAACCGGCACAACCGTAAGTCTGCTTGCCGTGAGAGACTGGGCAGACTTTGCGGCCGAGCAGACTGTGGATAACGTCTGCCGCCGCAGCATCTGGCAATCCGCACCCCCGAAAACTCTCGGCATTTTCACGTACTGCCTAGGTGGACTATTCTTCGCCCACCTACACGGACAAGGGCCGTGGAGGGCTCTCCCCACAGAATAGTTAGGGGGCGAGTGCACCCTCCAAAAGAGCCGACACAAAAGCGTCAGGGTCAAACGGTTCGAGATCATCGGCCGCTTCCCCGAGGCCGACAAACTTTACCGGTAGCGCAAACCGTTCGGTTACGGGAACCACCACTCCACCGCGGGCTGATCCATCCAGTTTTGCCAGCACAATACCGGTGCAACCGGCAGCCTCCTTGAAGCCCTCTGCCTGGGAAAGCGCATTCTGGCCGGCGGTTGAGTCGATCACGAGCAAAACTTCATGAGGAGCAGACTCGATCTGCTTGGCGATAACCCGCCGGATCTTGCCAAGTTCCTGCATCAGATTCGACTGCGTCTGCAGTCGGCCGGCCGTATCGATGATGCAGATATCAAAGCCCCCCTCGAGGGCCCGGGCCACCGCCCGATGGGCCACGCTGGCAGGATCACAGCCCTGCTCACCACGAACGATCTCAGCTCCGAGCCGGCCCGCCCACATCGATAACTGCTCGACAGCCGCTGCCCGAAAGGTGTCGCCAGCACCAAGCACCACCCGCTTCCCCTCTGCGGTGAATCGCCGCGCGAGTTTGGCAATTGACGTCGTTTTCCCCGAGCCGTTGACCCCGGTGACCAGAATAACGGTCGGCCCAGACGTAGCGGCCGCAAGGCTACCGGACGTGCCCTTGAGCCGCTCCAAAAGCGTGGTCCGAATCGAATCGACCACTACCGCCGGATCAACAACACGAGCCCGCAGCCGCTCGCCAACGTCTTTAACGATTGCTTCTGCAGCCGATGGCCCCATGTCTGTTCGCACTAAAGCCCGACGCAGGTCCTCGAGAAAACTCGCATCGACATGCCTTCCCTCCTGTTTGAACAGATCCCGCACGTCGGTGTTGAGCACCTGGGCGGTTTTTGAAAGCCCTGAGCGAAGCCGGCCGAGAAAACCGGGCTTCCCGGCAGAGGCCTCCGGCTCGGGCTCAGCCGAAGAATCAGCGCGTCCAAAGCGAAACAATGCCATCAATCAATTCCCGGATAAGGTGCGTTCAAAAATGGTTCACGGAGTATCGGTAACACTCGGGGCAGGAGATTCGTCTTCTTGGAGACGCTCCTGCAACTGCTCGCGGTCAGTGAGACAGCGGCCAAGAATACCACTTACAAAGGCAGGCGAGCCAGCAGCACCGTAACGACGAGCAAGTTCAATCGCCTCGTCAACGATGACCGCCCCCGGGGTTTCCGAACAAGCCAACTCATAGATTGCCAGCCGCAGCACAGCCCGGTCGGTGGCAGCCATCCGGCTGACACGCCAATGCTCTGACCGCTCATCGAGCAACTGATCGATTCGTTCTCGCTCAGTCGTCACGCCCGTCACCAATGCCTCCGCAAAACCAACCAGCCCCGGCAAACGAAGCCGGACCTCGAGGAATCGGTGGAGGTCGGCCGCAGCTGCCGTTGGATTAAAATCAAACTGGTAGAGGACCTGCAGGGCGACTTCACGGGCGCGGCGTCGGGTTGACATCGGTGGTAGGTACTCTGAAGAAGGAAAGAAGCCACTGCTCAGGGAGCCGAAGGAGACGAGGCCTTGAGGCGGGTCAGCAGGCTGATCATGGCCAGCGCCGCCTCGGCACACTCATGGCCTTTGTTGCCAACGGCCCCGCCCGCCCGTGCTTCAGCTTGCGCGACCGTTTCGCAGGTGAGCAAGCCAAAGAGCACAGGCAGTCCATACTGCCTACCGACCGCTTCGATGCCAGTGGCAACAGCAGTATTGATGTGTCGATCGTGTGTCGTCTCTCCGCGAATCACAGCCCCCAGACAGATCACAGCAGCAAACCTACCGGTCGCCGCCAGCTGGTCAGCCGCCAGTGGCAACTCGAAGGCACCAGGCACCCAGGCAATTTCGATCTGACCGCCATCGATTCCGGCTTGTTGAAGGGTGGCAACAGCAGCCTCAAGCAGCCTCCCCGTGATCGTTTCGTTGTACTGAGAGACGGCAATCGCCACCCGCACACCGGCAGGGAGAGCCTGTTCCGTGGCATAGATCTGACATCCCCGAACTGCCGCACTGGCGGACACGGGTTTCGCGTCAACACGCATCACGTTTCCTCACGATTTCAGGCTTTGAAGAAACTCTTGGTTCGACCCCGTTTTGCCGAGCCGATTGATGAGCAGTTCCATCGCTTCCGGCGGGTTCATTTCACTGAGCACCCTCCGCAGCACATTTGTCCGTCGGTACTCATCTGGCTCGAGCAGCATCTCTTCCCGCCGGGTGCCTGAGCGATTGATATCAATCGCTGGATAGACCCGCTTGTCAACCAGCCGGCGGTCGAGCACGATCTCAAGATTCCCGGTGCCCTTGAACTCTTCAAAGATCACATCGTCCATCTTGCTGCCAGTATCAACAAGGGCCGTAGCAATGATAGTGAGCGACCCCCCCTCTTCGACCTTGCGGGCACTTCCGAAGAACCGTTTCGGCCGCTGGAGGGCTGAGGCATCGACACCACCGGAAAGAATCTTCCCAGAGTTGGGCACCTCAGAATTCCAGGCCCGAGCCAGTCGCGTGATCGAGTCGAGAAAGATCACAACATCCTTGCCATACTCGACCAGCCGTTTGGCTTTTTCGATGACCATGTCGGCCACCTGAATGTGCCGACTGGCGTTCTCGTCAAAGGTCGAGCTAATGACCTCACAGCCGGGCCCCTGGACATGTCGCTCCATGTCGGTCACCTCTTCAGGCCGCTCGTCAATCAGCAGCATAAAGACAAACGCCTCGGGGTAGTTCGCCAGCACTGCCTTCGCCATTTTCTGCATCAAGATCGTCTTGCCCGCCCGTGGTGGGCTGACGATCAGACCACGCTGGCCAAAGCCAATCGGCACGATGAGATCGACCACCCGGGTGGAGATTTCCTCGGTGGTCGTTTCCAGTTTGATTCGCTGGTCTGGATGAAGCGGTGTGAGGTCATCAAAGAAAACATGGTTGGCAAGCCTCGCCGGGTCATCCCCATTGATCGCCTCAACCCGCAATAAGGCAAAGTAGCGTTCGCTCTCTTTGGGAGGACGAATCTGGCCAGCGATGCTCATGCCATTCCGGAGCCCAAACCGGCGAATCTGGCTCGGTGAGACGTAAATGTCATCTGGGCAAGCCAGGTAGTGGTAATCAGGGCTGCGGAGAAAGCCGAAACCATCGGGCAGAATCTCCAGCGTCCCTTCACCAAACATCAAGCCGTTGAGCTTGACCCGTTCCTTAAGGATCTTGAAGACGAGGTCCTGCTTCTTGACCCCGGTAACGTCTCCCACCTGCTCATCGCGGGCCAACTCAATCAACTCTGCCATGGAGAGCTTCTGGAGTTCCGCAATGTGGGTATCGCCCTGCTTCAGCAGGTCATACCGCTCACGAACTTCGAGGTCTTCAGCGTCGACTTCTGCCGCAATTTCTTCGGCGAGCGAAATGGGCTCATCCTCAGCGCTATCTGGTTTGCTCGAATCATCTGAATTGGCTTCTGCCATGGGTACGACGGGGGTTGAGAGAAAAGTGAGGAATGCACCAGAGGCACCATTCGGCCGGACGCCGGCAGCCGCCTGCTGACGATGAGCAGAGAGACCACTCAGGGCCACGGCTCAGCGTCTGCGACCGGAGTCTGCTGCAAAGAAACAGGTGCAGTGGAACTGGGGAAGGAAGGGATGGGGAGGGGCGGGAATCAAGCGGTTAAGGCAACTCGCCCGACGACTCATGTTCGTGCGGACGGAATCGTTGCCAGACCCGGTCGACCTGCTTCGAAGTATAAGCCAAATCGCCTGCTGTATCCACGGTCCAGTCTGGCTGGTAGTCGGCGTCGTCGTGCCCCAGCCCAGCCTCCCAGGCCGCTTCACGTGCCGAAATTTGGCCAAAACTGAGACCGCGTGCCGCCAGACGCTGGTGACGAATGGCATCATCACAGGCCAGCCCGATCACAACGTCGCAGCGACTATGCCAGCCCCCTTGCACCAGAAGCGGAACGTCGAGCACCACCACCCGGCCCCTGCCCCCCTGCCCCGCTGCCTGGGCCGCCTGAAGGCGTCCGTCAATCGCATTCCGCACCCATGGGTGAACGATCTGCTCAAGGGCAGCGAGCGCCGCCACCTGCTGGGGGTGTTCGCCAAACACCGTGGCTGCCAACCGAGTTCGGTCAACACTGCCATCGGGCCTGAAAATCGCTTCACCGAAATGCTCGCGTAGTTGGCGGCAAACCGAGTCTGCCAGAAGTGCCTCATGGGCCAGCGCATCGGCGTCGATGACTTCTGCTCCAAGTTCTGCGAACCGGCTGGCAACCGTTGACTTCCCTGCCCCAATCTTGCCAAAAAGTCCGACGATAGTGACGCCGCTGTTCGTCATTTCTCACACTCAGCCCAGGTCGCGCCGGTTTGCACCGAGACCTCGAGTGGCACACTCAATTCCATTGCCTCCTGCATCTCGTGGACAACCAACTGCTGGAGGGTAGGAATTTCTTCCTGCGGTGATTCCAACAGCAGTTCGTCGTGAATCTGCAGAACCAACCGGGCAGCCGAATTTTGTGAGACCAGACCAGCCTCCACTCGGAGCATGGCCAACTTGATGAGATCAGCCGCTGACCCCTGCACCACCGTATTCACAGCGGTCCGCTCCGGAAGGGACAGGGCAAAAATTCCATTGCCACTCCGCCTGCCCTCATGATCGCGAACCCCCTCGATGGCCCGCCGGCGGCCAAGCATGGTGGTCACGCCGCGGTCTTGCCGGCAACGGTCAAGCACCTCATCAATAAAGGCCGCTGCTCCTGCAAACGTCTCGAAGTAGGCCGCAATAAATGCAGCAGCCTCAGGCTGGCTGATCCCCAGTGACTTGGCTAGCCCGAAGGCTGACTGGCCGTAGAGAATGCCAAAGTTGACCGCTTTGGCAGTTCGCCTCATCTCGGCCGTCACCCCCTCAGGCTCAACATCAAACACAGCTACAGCGGTACGAGTGTGGATGTCTTCTGCCTGCTGGAATGCTTCAACCATGGCCGCATCACCGGAAAGGTGCGCCAGGATGCGAAGTTCAATCTGCGAGTAGTCTGCTGCCAGAAAATACCAATTCGATTCGCTGGGCTGGAAGGCAGCCCGTATCTGCTGTCCCTCCGCCGTGCGAATCGGGATATTCTGCAGGTTTGGCTCACTGGAACTGAGCCGGCCGGTGGCAGTGACGGTCTGGTTGAACGTGGTGTGAATCCGACCGGTCTGCGGGTTTACCAACAGCGGGAGTGCGTCGACATAGGTACTTTTGAGCTTGGCGTATTTGCGATGCTCAAGCAATTTTGCCGGCAGGTCGTGCAGCGGAGCCAACTCCTCGAGCACCTCGGCATCAGTGCTGGGGCCAGTCTTTGTACGTTTGACGACCGGCAGGCCCTGTTCATCAAACAGCACTGTTCGCACCTGAAGCGGTGAAGCCAATGAAAACGGATGGCCCGCCAATGCATGGGCTTCCTGCTCCAGAATCTCCAGGCGGCTGGCATAGTCAGCAGAAAGGCTAGCTAGCAGTTCAGTATCAACCCGAACGCCCCGCTCTTCCATTGCTGCCAGAACTGATGTCAGTGGCAGTTCAACGTCACGAAAAAGCGGATCGAGTCCAGCAGCCGTCAGCTGATCTGGCAGCACCTCCAGCAAGACTGCCACGGCATGGCAGAATGCAGCGGCCTGCTCCGGTAACGCCGGGGCTTCCACCAGATCACTGGCCGTAGCCCCGTCGGCATAGCGTTCCAGCAGGTCAGCCAGCCCCTGATTCCGCTGGCCGGCGTCCAGCAGATGGCCAGCCAGCACGGTATCGAAGGCAAACCCCGCCAGTTGGATCCCGTCACGAAACAACGCGACCCGTTGCCGCTTCAGATCATGACCAACCTTCGGCACCTGAACATCGCTAAGCAGACGACAGAGCGATGTGCTGGACGCTACCTGGGCGGCAGAAAACCAGAACACTGGCCCCGCTGCCTCAGTAGCCAACACCGCGAGGCCAGTCGTCTCTGGCCAGACTGGCGACTGCCCCGGCTTTGTGCGATTGTGGGCAGCAGACTCAGTGACAGCCACCACCAGCGACGCCCCGGCCTCAACCGCCGCCTGTAATTGTCTAACTGCAGCCTCTACCGCCTTGGCCGTGGCCGGCAGCGTGGGTGGCTCCAGGGCCAGCGGCTTGGTGTCTTCCCCCATGGCCAGTAGCCCCTGCCGGCTGTCCTGTCGAGCAGCAGGTTTTGCCGAAGATGCAGCCTGCCCCGTGAGTTTCTTGACCAGGGTTTTGAAGCCCAGTTGCTTGAGGAACTCAACCAGCGGCGCAGGGTCAGGCTGCCGGATTGCCGCAGCCTCCCAAGGAATCACCACTGGGGTGTTCCGATCAAGCTGAATGAGCCCCCGCCCTCGTCGGGCAGTAGCGCCGTGTTCAGTAAGGTTTTCCCGCCGTTTCTTCCCGCTGATGGCATCGATATGGCCGAGCACCTCATCCAGCGTCCCATACTCTTGCAGCAGGGCCGAGGCAATCTTGGGACCGATACCAGGGACCCCGGGAACGTTATCTACCGCATCACCAACAAGAGCCAGAAAATCGACAACCTGATCAGGTCGGATTCCCCAGTCAGCCTGAAGCTCGTCCTCCCCCAGGAAGGCGTTATTACGAAGGTTCAGTAGCCGCACGTGCGGCCCCAACAATTGCCGGGCATCCTTGTCGGAGGTTACTAGCACGCAGTCACCACCAGCCGCCGCAGTCTGATCGGCCAGCGTGGCGAGGATGTCATCCGCCTCATACCCGGCCAATTCCAGGCAGGGCACACCCATGAGTTCCAAAAGCTGGCGGACTAGCGGCAACTGGGGGACCAGATCAGCCGGCATTTCGGCTCGGGTCGCCTTGTAGTCAGCAAACTGCTCGTGTCGGAAGGTGGGGCCAGGAGCGTCTGATCCACAAAGCAGATAATCGGGCCGCTTACTTTCGATGATGTCGAGCAGATCTCGAGTCAACCCAAAGACAACCGAGACCGGCGTGCCATCAGGGCTGGTCATTTCCGGCAGCGCGTGAAAGAGCTGATAGACCCGCGAAAACAGATCGATCACCCAGACGGTCTTGCCGGAGAGATCAACAGCAGGAGGAATTTTCGTGTTGGCCATAGTTGTCTGCGGCAGCATACCGTCACCACTGCCCGAGAGGCGAACCGGGAACTGGCCCCAAGGGTGCCGCTGCTGTTCTGGGAGGAAAAACCGGTACAGAAACCTCGCCGTTTTTCAGCCGCCGGACGGCACCGATTCCAGAAAGAATCAGGGGCCAAAGACAAAAGGGCCGATCCATCCCCCGAAGAGCCTCTGCTCGCCCGTAACTAGGGCGGTAGCCGCTTAGTCGCCGCTGGGGGGCTCGTATTCGAAGTCTTTCCACTTCATGGCCCGCCGGAAGGGCTCAATCCGCAGCACGACCTCACCGTTTTGAAAGATGCGGACCGTTCCGCTGGTCTCGCTGACAGCCACTGCCACGCTCCGGGTTCGTCGGGTGATCGCCGCCGCCGCCCAGTGCCGAGCCCCAAGCCCCTTGGCTACCGAAACACTCTCCGCTGAGGCGTCGATGTAACGGGCTGCCGCTTCAACTGTGCCGTCAGCGCTCACGACAAACGCACCATCAAGCTGGGCAATCTCCTTGAGCCCTTCGCGGACTCGGGGGTCACTCAGCTTTCGTTCACCACGATTGTAGCCTCGAACCGGATCAAACCCGGTGGAGTGACTCGACTGAATCACCTTGCGAGCATCGCCAACGACAAAAAGCGTGCCAACTGGCTTGCCCTCCCGACCTTCGCGACCAATCTCGACCGCCAGATCGACGACCATCTTGAGTGTTTCCAACGGCACCTTGGTCTCGAGGCTGCGTAGATCGCGACTTGTCAACTGCCCGAGGTGCTCCTTCAGCCGCAGCACACTGACTGAGTCAACGACGCCCGCCTCAAACCCGCTGTAGACAGCCACCACCTGTGCCTCAGGAGAAATCTTGTCCTCCGCCACACATTCCAGCAGGGCCTGTGTCAGCCGCTCATGCACCGGTAGCCCGGCCACATCGAGAAGCACCCGCTCCATGCCATGATCAGCAACCCCTGTCAGATGCCCCTCATCTTCCGACGCGATCAGGACAGTCAGCGTGCCGAGCAGGTCCCGCAGTCGTGCCCAGTCGAGCCGCTGCTCGACGACCAAGAGCAATGCCGCTGACTTGGTCACCTCAACAAGTTGTGAGGCGGCTTCAAGGAGTTGCACGAGTTGCGGAGAAAGAACAAACGTGCTCATGACGGCAGGCTGACCGCGAAAAAAAGGACCGTGGCCGCTTCTCATCGGACCCACGCACCCCTAAAGGTACGGCGTGCCGTCCGCAGGTTCAAGAATGAACGCTCAGCGTCGGACCTCATCATCATCCGGCGTGGTCGCCCGGCGAATCGGCTGATCTGGCCGCTGGGCTACCATCGCGTCGGCGGCCTTCATTGGGCCGGTAAAGGCAACCACATTGCCAGGCATCACAATTCCCCAGACCCGCTCCTGATAGATCGAAAGGGCATGGAGAGAATGCCCCAGCGGGCCGTCCTTCCAGTTTTTGTGTGGCTCACGGGCCAAGGCGTATGCCAGAAACTCAGCCGCAGCAATGATGCGACTCTGGTAGAGCTGCTCCTGATCGAGTGAGGCAACCAGCAATTCCAGCATGTGCCCGGTCGTCTGGACCTTCCGATCAATGTCATCATCCCGGTCGGCGGGATACTTAAACCACTCGGTACTAAACGAACCGTCCCGGTTCTGCAGCCGCCGTAGCATGAGGTTTTGGTAGTCACGAACATACTTGTCAGCACGCTCATAGACGCCATCAAGTTGCCCCGTCGCCTTGAGCCTTCGCTGGCAGCCATAGGCAAGCCCGAACAGACGGTGGGTTCCACCGCATGGAGCCGTTCGGATTGGCTGGGCGAGTTCCTCGCGCATCAGTCGCTCCAGCGACCAAGGTTCTCCGTCACTGCTCCGCCAGGTGGCATCAGTGGGCAGGTAGTGAGCCAGACCGATCAAAGCAAATGTCAACTCCGTCCCGGACCGGCAGTTGAGTTTCTCATCCTCGATCAGATCGGCCACGGTGAATTCGTGATCACCAAGCAAAATCGGTGACTTCGCTGAAACTCGGCACTGCGCGAGAATCGCCAGATACTGGGCTGAGTGTCCCTGCAGACCGACGCCGTACAGGGCATGCGGCCGGTCGTCCCGAACCGTCATCATCACCTGGCCGCGACAACGTCCCCCTGAGTTCATCCAGCCAATCGCATTGATCAGTTCGCCCCGTGGCCCGCCTGCTCGAATTTTGGTGGGTATGCCGAATCCCACGAAGCTGTGCATGATCTCCCATGGGCTGTGCTGTGAGGTATTCAGTGGCCGACGCTGGTAGGTTGCCAGCGTCTGGGCAATGCGAACGCGGAGTCGGTCAAGTCGGGCCGACTTCGGTGGTGGCGGTCCAATCGGCTTTTTGCTGGCATAGGGGTTCGCGCCAGTGCCCGCCTGGAGCACAGGAACCCGACCGCTTTCCAGCTGCCCACCAGCCGATTTTTGAGAGGCCATTTGAATGGTTGCCGCCGCGCTGGAGGCCGGCTTCGCCACCACGATTGGCTCGAACAGCGGCTCCTCTGCCGGTACGTAGGCCGCATCGACTGCCGTCCGTACAACATGCTCACCGACAGCCACCACTGCAGTCGTAAAGCGGGTGACCGTCTCCCAATCGACAGTCACATCTGTCGATTGCGTTGCTGCAATGGCAACAGCCGCTGGTTCACCATCGTTTGCATCGGTTGGCACGGTAGCCAGCTGCTGCCGAAGAGCAGCCTGTTCGCCGACCGTCGGTGGCGTCGGAACAGGCACTGCGATCAATTGTGGCTTGGGCTCAGAAGGGCGGACAAGGCGATCGAGAAACCGGCTTGTCCGCGGCGAGGCTGTAAATGCTGGCGTTCCCGAGATAAGCAGAAGCCCCACCGCCATCACCAACAGGCTGAGACGAAAAGACCGCCGACACGCTGCGGGACTGTCTTCAGCCTCTCCGTCAGGCACACCCGTAAGATTTGAGCAGCCCAGGGTGGTTCGCTCTGCATGAGATTCAGGGAAACGATAACGCACGGCGACTGCAGCTTGGGTGGGGGTTTTGGAAACATACGGCCCCCATATCAGCTTGAAATGGAGGTGACGAACCTGCGGCAGCAGACCAAAGCCATGGTGACTGCGGCGCAGATTCACAGGTGGTATCGACCGTCGGGCCCGACAAACACCATCGACCGCAAGCCAGCAACAGAACCGACTCAGTCTGCGTAACCCGAACACCTCAACAAAACTCAAGCGATATCTGCCAGCCCTAATAAGGCAGGAAAACAACCCTCCCGCCTTGAAGGCAGGCCATTCTTTAATGGTTCATTTCGGGCCTACCCGGCGTGGAACCGAATGCTAGAACAGTTTTCGCCAGGTCTCGGCCAGCGACCAGCTTGGGCCGACTGCCTGAGGATCGGCGGCCCATTCCCGCCAGACATTCACATCATTCCCGAAGTCTCGACCACTCACCTCTTTCAGTGAAGCGACCGCGCGATACTGGACGGCTGGATCGGGGGCCTCAAGGGCCTCAGCCAGAACAGGCACGGCTGAAGCGTCTCCCAACTTCCCCAGACTCCGGATTGCGTAAAGCCGAACATCGATGTTCTCATCACTGCGATACCGGTGGGCGATGTGGCGAACTGCCTCCTCACCACCGATCTCAACCCAGGCGTCACAGGCGGCAGTCCGCACCGCGGCATCCGGGTCATCGAGCCCACCCACGCAGATTGCCCGGGCCGCTGGCTCATCAAGGCCTGCTGCAACAGATACGATCTCAGCCCGCACCCGGGGGTCATGCTCTGCCAGGGTTTCACCGGCAAGTTCCTTGGCATAGGCAGCCTGTTCTGATCCGCCAGCTGCCCGGGCCGCCTTGGCCTGCTTGCGGATCTCGTTGATCCGTTGATCGGCAGTCAGGCCATACCGTTCTCGCTCTACGGCAAGTTGCTGGGCATCCTTCCACGGCAGTGGGACGGCACACCCTGACACCGCGAGCACGACAACAAGGAGAGCAAGGAGACAGCGAGTGGATTCGGTCAGAATCAGCAGAGGACGGACCGTGGCAGGCCAGCATGGCAAACGATGAGGCATGGCAGCTTTCGTTTCGCAGGGGCAGAAATTCCGTTTCCGAACAACGGATCATATTTCGGGACGATACCGGTCGACCCAACATCAAACCAAGGCCAAAGCCGAACGCCCCAGCCCCCCCACTCCTCCAGCCTGCTGCGGTTTCAAAGTTTCTCACGCTTTCCTGCGACTGCCTGCGATCATTCGAGGGTCAACTCGGCTGGCAATCGGAGCGAACACAGAGGACACTCGACGGCTATGGATTGCACACTTCCTAGTCTGCTCTGGTCTCTGCTCTGGCGAACCAGTTTCGGGGTGGGCCTCGCTCTCATCAGCCTGCCACTGTGTGCGGCCCCGCCACCATCCACCACAACCGTCACGGTCACGGACTCCACCGGGGCCCGACAGACGCTCACTGGAACGGTTCTGGTTGAGGCTCAGGATGGCAGTCTGCTGCTGGAAACCGCTATTCAGCAACTGCATCTGCTGGCCGGAGATACCATCCGAGATCGTCACACCGACGAACAGGCAGAAACGCTATCACCACGAGCGCTGGGACAGCAGGTTCTCACTGAGTTCCCCGAACGGTTCAGTCTGCTCACCACCCGGCACTACGTGATTTGTTACGACACCTCGGCGGGATACGCTCGCTGGGCAGCCGCCCTGTTTGAGCGACTCTACAGTGGCTTCCATGCCTTCTGGAAACAGCAGGGGATGGACCTGACACCACCAGAGCATCCCCTTGTCGTCGTTATTTTTTCTGACCGTCGTGCCTATACGGCTTCTGCCGCAAAAGAAGTGGGAGAAGCCTCACACAGTATCGTCGGCTACTACAACCAGCTCAGTAATCGGATCACCACCTTCGACCTCACGGGAAGTGACTCTCTGGCAAACAGCGCGACCGCTTCGGCAGGGCGTGCCGGCACTGAAATTCTTGCTAGCCCCGAGGCAGCCGGCCTGGTCGCCACGCTCATTCACGAAGCCACCCATCAGCTCGCCTTTAACGCTGGGCTTCAGCAGCGGTTGGCTCCCATTCCTGTCTGGGTGAGTGAAGGAATCGCCACCTACTTTGAAACCCCCGATCTAACGAGCAGCCGCGGCTGGCGGTCAATTGGCAGCATCAACCGCCCCCGGCTTGATCTTATCCGCCGTCGCTTTACCCCTGGCCTGCTCACTCGCATGATCACCAGCGACGAGCCGTTTCGTGATCCGGACGAGGCGCTCGTTGCCTATGCCCACGCTTGGGCACTGGTCTCCATGCTGGCCAAAACGAAACGTATTGCCTTTGCCGACTATATGCGGGTGCTGGCAGCCAAGCGTCCCCTCGCCAGTGACACCCCTGCTGAACGACTGGCTGATTTTGAGACCACGTTCGGCAAATCACCAGATGCACTGGAAAAGCCACTTATCCGCTATCTCAGCGGGCTGCCAGTTCGCTGATCGCTCGCTCTCAGGCGGAGTAGCCCGCACAATCGGACTCCATCCTGCCCGGCTTGCCCCTTAAGGGCCCCTCTCGCTCGAACAAACCGTATAATCGGTACGGTGCCAAACAGTCTGGGGGCATTCAGCCGAATTTCAATAACCGGTGTGTTGTCTCCCGTGCAGCCGCCCCTGCAGGCACCCCTGCAGGCACAACTGTGCAGCGGCCCATTCGCCCGCTTCATCCCTCACCTCCATTCCGCCTGAAAAGAGTCCGATGGCCAAGAAAAAGTCGAGTGCCGTCCAACTGCTGACCATATCGCTGATCATCTTCGTGATGCTGACATTTGTGTTGGCGGTGACGTCTTATGTCTTCTATGCGCAGGTGGCCGATGCGACAGCCGCAGAAAAGGCTGCACAAGAGGCTGCGGCCGAGGTGCGCCAGAAACTGACCGCTGCAGAAGGGGTCAATAAGGAACTGATCGAGACGTCCATCGGTGCCGAACCAGGTTCGACCGTTGATTTGATCGATGAGGAACTCACGGCGTGGAGAGATCGGGCAAAACAGTTCGAAGGTGCAGGGAATACAACTCCAAGCTATCGCAGTCTTGTGCAGACCTATGAAAATGCCCTTCAGAAAGCCAACAAAGACAACGACAGCCTTGTGGAGGAAAACAACGGCCTAAAAGAAAATCTTAAAAAGGCGCAGAGTGATCACTCCGAAGCGAGGGACACCCATCAAGCCCAGCTCAAGAAGGTCCAGGATGACCTTGCTGAGACGCAAAAGAAGCGGCAAGCAGCATCAGAGAAATTTGAAGAAGACACGGCTGCCCTGAAGCAACAACTCGTCGCCGCCAATGACAAGGCCAGCCGACTGGAAAGCCTCGAGGAAAAAATCCACGACGAAGTCGCTCCCTACGTTTCCTTTGCCCGCCGCGATGACTTTTCCGCTGCGAACAATGCCGCCGATCAAGTGGCTATTCTGATTGAAGAACTCAAGGACCGCGACGCCGCCATCCAGCGGCAGAATCAGGTCCTGGGGGCGATGCGGGTGGCTGATACCCGGCTCCAGGGAGCGATCTTGGCGGCCACACCAGCCGACGATCGAATCGATGGCTTTGATGGCCACATTGTGGTTGTCAACGAACGGGAACGCTCGGTCCTCATTCGGTATCCCAGGACCATTGGCATCCGCCCCGGCATGCTGTTTTTTGTCTACGCCCCGGGTGACCAGTTGCCTCTCATTTCGGCCAAAAAGGGAATCGTTGAGATTGTCGCCGTTGAATCGGGAACCATTGCCCGCGGCCGGGTACTCGACACTTCAACGTACGACCCGATCATCACCGGCGACGCCGTCGCCACCAGCCTCTGGAGCCCGCTCATGCCACTTGAGGTTGTCATCGTAGGTCACATCCAGATCGATCGAGACTCAGAAACCGACAACGATGATGTGGAAGAACTGATTCGCTCTGTAGGCGGCACGGTAACCGATACGGTCACCCACTCGAGTTCGATTCTGGTCGACGCCGGAGAGCCACGGCAGACTGGCGGGGACGAGGTTGCTGGCTGGACCGATGCCGATAAACAACGTCGCATTCGCAACCTGAGTCTGGCAAACAGGCTGGGGGTCAAGGTGGTTCGTATCGACGGCTTCCTGGAACTTTTCGGCCTCGAAGAAAACTACTTCGATGCCGATCATCTCGTCACGCCAACGCCCTGAGCCGGCACTGGCCTACACCATCAGGTAGTTTTGCCCACATTCGGCAACCTGACGGGCTGGTCGAAAGATCTGGCTGCTTGACGTCATAGACTAAATACGTTGTTCTTGGCCTGCCGCGGTATGCTCTTTGCGACGGCTGTTCGCTGGCCCCCGCTTGCAACCCATCCCGCAGAAAGATTCTTCCGATGATGCTTCTCCGCAGCACCCTTACCTTGGCCTGTGCCGCCTGTCTTCTCATTGGCCTGCACAGCCCTGCCACGGTCACAGCAGCAACTGATTCAACTTCAGAGAATGGATTTGTCTCCATCTTCGACGGCACATCTCTCGGCGGCTGGGATGGCAACCCCGAATTCTGGCGTGTCGAGAACGGGGCGATCGTCGGCGAGACAACCGACGCCAAACCTACCAAGGGGAATACGTTCCTCATCTGGAGGCAAGGAGAACTTGACGACTTTGAACTCCGCCTGCTGTTTCGTCTGCGAAACCATAACAGTGGCATTCAGTATCGAAGCCATGATTTCGGAGGCCATGCCGTCGGTGGCTATCAGGCCGATATCGCGGAAATAACGGCCCCCTTTTGTGGCATTCTCTACGAGGAACGTGGGCGAGGGATTTTGGCAAAGCGGGGTGAGCGAATTGAAATCAGCCCCTCCGGCACAAAACAGGCTGGCGAGCCAATCGGTACTGCTGAAGCCCTTGGCAAGGCCATCAAAGCCAACGATTGGAATGAGTATCACATCGTCGCCCGGGGCAATCACTTGCAGCACTTCATCAACGGGCAACTGATGTCGGAGACAACCGACAACCAGGCTGACAAGCGGTCAATGCAGGGCATTCTCGCCCTGCAACTCCATGCCGGCCCACCGATGAAGGTTGAGTTCAAGGACATTCGCCTGAAGCGACTCCCGCTCACCGATGGCCGCAAGAAACTGGTACTGGTTGCCGGCCGTGCCAGCCATGCCCAGGGAGCCCACGAGTTCCGGGCAGGCTGCCTGCTGTTCAAGGAGTGCCTCGACAAAGCCCTGGCGGATCACCTGATCACCACCGTCTACACGGACGGCTGGCCCGAAGATCCAACCGCCTTTACGAATGCGGATGGCATTTTACTTTTTGCTGATGGCGGCAAGGGCCACCCAGTCATCCAGAGCAATCGGCTGGCCCAGATCGATGCCTTAGCTCGGCGTGGCGTCGGCATCGCCTGCCTGCATTACGGCGTCGAGGTACCCAAAGAAAAAGGGGGGCCTGAGTTCCTGAATTGGATCGGCGGCTATTTCGAAACCGACTGGTCGGTAAACCCGACCTGGATGCTGGCCGCGACCGAGTTGGCTGAAAACCATCCAATCTGCCGTGGTGTCAAACCTTTTGAAGTCAATGACGAGTGGTACTACCACATGCGGTTCCGCGAGCCCTCAGGTGCGGTCACGGCGATTCTGACAGCCATTCCACCCGACAGCACCCGTGAAAGACCAGACGGAGCACACAGTAACAACCCCACAGTACGGGCCAGCAAGGGAGCCCGTGAGGTGCTGGCCTGGGCTTATGAACGGCCAGATGGTGGCCGGGGCTTTGGCTGCACGGGCGGTCACTTTCACGCCAACTGGGGAAATGACGAGTTCCGTAAACTTATGCTCAATGCATTGGCCTGGACGAGCGGCCTTGATGTTCCAGACGCAGGCATTTCCTCAACCGTCAACGAAGATCAGCTTGAAGCCAATCTTGACCCACCACCACCGCCCCGAAAAAACAAAAAGCCTGCAAGCAAGCCCAAGGCTGGCTAACTTTTGCAGGCCGAGGAACAACCGACTCTTTCCCAACCCTGCCCGTTTTTCCCTGAGAATGAAAGTGAGTTCTGATGCCCAAACTGACTGTTGAAGGCTTTGGTGAATTTGAGGTGCCGACTGGCAAGCGACTAGTGAACGCGCTCGTTGATGAATGCGGTGTTGATCAACTGCATGCCTGCGGTGGCTTTGGCCGCTGTACGAGCTGCCGAGTGGAGTTCATCGCTGGGGAGCCTGAAAAGATGACCAAGGCCGAAAAAGACGTCCTGGAGGCCAAGGGGCTTGCTGGTACGCCAGGCCTGCGACTCTCTTGCCAGCTGAACTGCGACGCCGATATGACCCTCAAGGCCATCAGTCGCCTCGAAGGATCAGGCCGAGCCGACGCTGGAGGCCGCCCCGGCGACGCCATTGAGCCAACACCGGAGTGGTGCTGACTCGGCGACCGTTTTACGGCCTGCGGGCCATCCATGGCCCCGCAGGCCTGACAGCGATGGAGACGAACATGCTGTTCGTTTCCATCGCAGAGCTCGCATCCTGCTCCGTTCTTCCCGGCCTGCGGGCAAACCTAGCTCGCAGGCCGGAGAGCGAAGGCAGACGCTTTAACGGCTCAGCAGGAGCCGCACGATGAAAACACGTGCGTGATCAGACCGGCGATTTCCTGCATCTCAAGCGTGGCTTTTTCGGTGACGGGCCGGGACGCGATAAACACCGTCTCATGCCGATTTCTCGGATCGACGGAGCCATGACTGCCCCGCACCAGTGACGGATCGAGGGGAATGCTGCGGGTTGTCATATCGATATGCAACTCCAGCGGGTCATACCCTGGCTTGCGATGGATGTCGACCGTCCGGGCAAAGGCTGGTGGCGTTTCGTCTTCATGCCAGTAGAAATAGCATTGCCAGCTATCCAAGCTGCTCTCAATCACAACATCACCGCAACGACTCTCTTTCGGCAGTGGCACGGCAGCAGCAAGGCCTGCCGCGACCAGGTCTTCCCCGACCAGCACACGTCCCACCCCCGGCTGACCGGTGAACAGGCTCTTCACCTGTTCGGCCAGTTGCGTGCTTGAATCCTGTAGATAAATGTGCCCCACCTGATGATCTGCCAGGGCCCAGGCCTGACTCGCCTGCATGTCGATCGTGATTCCGGCGTCAGTCTCTTTGATAGCCAGCAGGCCCGCCTCGCGGAGCACTCGATTGGGGAACAAGGCATGGGAAACTGGACGAATCTGATATTCCCCCGCAACACAAACCAGCGGAGAGTTGCCTGATGCGGCTGCGGTCACGCCAGCGACCAGTCGGGCAATCTCTGCATCAAGCGCACGGCAGGCAGCAAGTGCCTGGTCGCTGTCAGGACCGTTTCGCTGCGCTGCATAGTCCAGATGCGGCAGGTAGAGGTAGCTAAAGTGCGGCAGCTGATTCTCGGCGGCCTGCAGGAAACTCGAAATAATCCACTGCGTCGATTCGATGCCAGCCAGTGGCCCCCAGAATTTATGCAGAGGAAAGTCACCCAGATGCTCCCGCAGTGATTCATAGAGTGGCTCGGGCCGGGTGTGGCACCACATCGTCTCAGTTCCGTCGGCGTTATGCTTTGGTGCGGGCATGCAGACCAGATCTGCCGTCGCATGCTTGCTCTGAAGTGGAAACCAGCACGCAGTCTGAACTGCGGGATCAGATGCCTTGAGTGTGTCCCAGAGCCGCCGAGACCAATGGACACTGTCGGGGCTAATCCACATCTCGAGCTGCTGCTCTCTTCGATCGAAGATGCCGTTGGCAACAATTCCGTGAGCCGCAGGCACACTCCCAGTGGTCAGCGTCGCCTGCACCGGGCAGGTCACCGCTGGAAACCCGGGGGCAAGAGGCAGACACTGCCCTGCCGTAGCCAACGCGTGCAGAGTGGGCATCTGGGCAAGGTCCTGCTGCCGCAGACCCGGAATTGACAGCAGCAGGACATGGGGAAGATTCGACTCAGTCGGCATCAGAGGCACTCCAATTCACGATGTAAGAAGGCCAGCGACTGCCGCGCCGTCACCAGCCAGCGGTGCGACTGTCGCGGCAGTTCAACGTGCAACCCACCAGCGTACCCGCCACGGGCAAGTTCGTAGAGCACCGGACCAAAGGCGACTTCACCACTGCCCAGCGGCAAGTGTTCATGCCGACAGCAGAGCATATCGTCAACATGCACATTCACGATACGGTCCACGACCCGCCGTACCGTCTGTTCAAGGGGTCGTTCGCCGAGGCATTCGAGATGCCCGATATCAAGCGTCAGCCCCAGGGTGGGCGGGCTACCCAGCCGCTGGAGCAACTGCTCAGCCCGGGCAACCGTGTCAATAAACATGCCCGG
>RGBY01000170.1 GCA_009919445.1 Planctomycetia bacterium | reverse complement strand
AAACTTCAACGGTTTTGCCAATGGCACCAATGGCACCAACCTCGGTAACGGCACAAATCTTGTTAGCACCACAGCAGGGGATGTGACCTCGGTTCAAAATGGCGGCGATTTCACCGCATTGCGGTTCACTCTGGATGGTACGACAGGCACCCAGGCAAACTTCTTTTTGCCAGACCTCAATCCAGGTGAGGTCATTTCGAGTTTTACTGTTGCCTTTGATTCACTTATCTACACACCCGACCCAAATCCAGGCAATGGTTTTGCACTGAGTTTTGGCGACATTATTAACACCACGGGCACTTATGGGATGAACCTTGACCATCCAGATGGTAGTGGTGCGTTCTGGAATGAATACGGGATTTATGACCCGCCGAACACGGGTGACATGATGTCCATCGGTTTTCAGGCCTACAACAATACCCCAACAACCAATCCGTCGATTGCCGCATTTTCGAACAATACAACGATTTCTGAAAACCTGACGGTTACACCGGTAGTGAGTGCGACGCAAGACGCTGCGTCGTTTGTGCCGGTTGTCATTGAATGGAGTCAGGATGACGGACTTAGTGTGACCTACAATGGTACTGCGGTCATTACAAACCAAACGGTTACGGGTTTCACACCGATGGCTGGCTATAGTTTCGCTTTTTCGGCCCGGACCGGTGCAGCCACTGAGACGATCTGGATAGACAACGTCGACATCACCACGTCCGCCACGTCCGCACTTGCCGGCGGCAACCAGACCTACGAGGGCAACGTCACGCTGGCAGGTGTGTTCAATGGTGCCGTCGCTGGCGGCAACAACGACCTGACGCTGAACTTCGCTGCCGAGACCACCATCGACGGCTCGCAGACCTTCGCCAACATCGCCAACCTGACGAGCCTCGGTGACGTCAGCCTCAACGGGACGATTCAGACCAATGCCGCCCAGAACTACGCGGCCAATGTCACGTTGTTCGGCGCGACCACGCTTGATGGCACGGTCGGCACGCTGTCCAGCGGTGTCGAGGGTGCGGGTAACGACCTGACCCTGAACTTCACCGGCGGCACGACCGAACTTGGCGGCTCATTCGCCAACCTGGCCAACCTTGCGAGCCTCGGTGACGTCAGCCTCAACAGCGACATCACCACCAGCGGTTCCCAGAACTACGCCGCCAACGTGTCGCTGGCGGGTAATACCAACTTGACTGGAACGTCGGGTGCCTTCGCCCAGGGGGTCACCGGTAACAATAACAGCCTGCTCTTAAACTTCAGCCAGCCGACATCACTGGGCGGTCTGTTCAACAACTTGGCCGACTTCACCAGCCTTGGCGACGTGACCGTCAACGGCACGATTAGCACCAACGTCGACCAGAACTACGCTGCCAACGTCACGCTGACCGGGGACGGCACGTTTGTCGGCAATGCTGCCAGCTTCAGTGGTGCCGTCATCGGCGGGAACCACGACCTCACCATCAACTTTACCGGTGGCAGCACATCCCTCGATGGGTTCTTTACGAATGTCGCTACGCTCAGCGCTCTCTCGGCGGTTGAGATCGGGGCGAACATCCAGACCAACGTCGATCAGATTTACAACGGCAATGTCACTCTGACCGGCGATGTCGTGCTGACAGGCAATACTGCAACTTTTGCCAGTGGTCTCAACGGGTCAACCCATGACCTTGGGCTTAACTTCACCGGGCTGACGACAATTGACGGGGCAACAACGTTCACCAATATCGGCAATCTGTCGAGCACAGGACCCACCGCGCTCAACGGGACGGTGCAGACGATCGGTAACCAGACCTACTCCGGCAACGTTTCACTGCTTGGGGCAACAACACTTGAAGGCACGGCCGGGCTGTTTAGTGGTGCCATGCAGGGTGGTGGCAACGACCTCACGCTGAACTTCACCGCAGAAACAACAATTGACGGCGCGCAGGCGTTTGCCAACGTGGGCAGTTTCACGAGCCTTGGCGACGTCCGGCTCAACGGCACCATTCAAACCATTGGCGTGCAGAATTACGCGGCGAACGTCACCCTGTTTGGTGCAACCACGCTTGACGGAACCGTTGGCACGCTGGCGAATGGTGTTGTCGGCGGCGGCAATGACCTCACACTCAACTTCACCGGAGGCACCACTAAACTCGACGGTTCATTCGCTGGACTGGCCAACCTCACGAGCCTCGGCGACGTCAGCCTCAACAGTGACATTTCCACCAGTGGGTCTCAAAACTACGCCGCCAACGTGTCGCTGGCGGGCGACACCAACCTGACCGGCACGTCGGGCACGTTCGCCCAGGGCATCACCGGCAATAACAACAGCCTGCTGTTCAACTTCAGCCAGCCGACCGCAATTGGCGGCCTGTTTAACAACCTGGCCAACTTCACCAGCCTTGGCGATGTGACAGTCAATGGCACGATCAGCACGAATGTTGATCAGACTTACGCCGCCAACGTCACGCTGACCGGTGATGGAAAATTCAACGGCAATGCGGCCAGCTTTAGTGGTGCCGTCATCGGTGGGAACCACGACCTCACCATCAACTTCACCGGCGGCAGCACAGCCCTCGGAGGACTGTTTACCAACGTCGCCACGCTCAACGCCCTCTCGGCGGTTGACATCGGGGCAAACATCCAGACCAACGTCGATCAGGTTTACGGTTCAAACGTCACCCTGACAGGTGATGCAGTGCTGACAGGCAATGCGGCGGCCTTCGCCAGTGGCCTCAACGGGGCAGCCCATGACCTTGGGCTTAACTTCACCGGTCTGACGACAATTGATGGGGCAACAACGTTCACCAATATCGGCAATCTGACGAGCACGGGACCAACCGCGCTCAACGGTACGGTGCAAACGATCGGCAGCCAAACCTACTCTGGGAACGTGTCACTGATCGGGGCGACCACGCTTGAGGGCACTACGAGTGCGTTCAGTGGCTCGGTGCAGGGTGGCAACAACGACTTGACGTTGAACTTCTCCGCTGAGACCACAATCGACGGCTCACAGACATTTGGCAATGTGGCCAACCTGACCAGTCTCGGTGACGTGCGACTGAACGGGACGATTCAAACCAACGCTGCACAGAACTACGCTGCCAATACCATCCTGTTTGGTGCTACCACGGCTGAAGCCGGCACTGATGTCAGCTTTGGTGGTCTCGTCAATGGCGGTTCAGCATTGACGATCAACAGTACCGGCACCACGACCTTCAGCGGTGCGGTGGGCAGCACAGTTGCCCTGAGCAGTCTGACAACCAATGCAGGTGGCACGACGGTGCTCGGCGGCGACGTCACCACCACGGGTAATCAGAGCTTTGGCGATCAGGTCAATATGACGGGCAGCGTCACGCTGGTCTCGGGTGCCGGAACGATCGACGCCAGCTCCGGCTTCAACGGAACCGGCCAGACGCTCACGATCGGCGATGCCGGCCAGACCGGTGGCGTGACCCTCGGCGGCAACATCGCCCTCGGCAGTCTGCAGACCGGAAACGGTTCGTTTAATGTCGCCATCGAAAGCAACAATGCGGTGATAACCGGCGACGGGCTCTTCGTGAATAACGGTTCGGTCACGCTTAATAGCACCGGGCTGATCATTGCGTTTGATTCCGGGTTGAATACCACAGCTGTCAGCCAGACGATCCTTTCTGGTTACATCGAAACAAGCAACCGTCGCATTGAACTCAATAACGTCACGCTGACGGGAAGTACGACCCTTCATTCCTCACAGGGCGTCGCCAGTTTTGGAAATGATGTCGTTATCAACGGATTGGAAATGAATGGTCAAAACCTGACCACGTACGGCGGTACCGCCGGCCGAACGATCCTGACCGCTGCTACGAACCTGTCAGCAGGCACGCTTACGGTTGTGACTGGTGACCTCGCCCTTGGGAGTGGTGGCGCGGGTGCAGCCCTAACGGCAACCGCTGAGGCAAACCTGTCCGTGGCGGAAAACTATGCAATCTCGGTCGACGCCAGCACCACGCTGTCGGCTGTCGGCCAGACGGTGAACTTCAAGGCTGACAACTTCACGATTCAATCGGCCGCCAACAGTCTGTCGGCTGCCTGCCTGACCTTCAGCACACCGACGGCGGGCCGGTCGTTCGCCCTCGGCACGGCGACTGGTGCTGACATCACGCTCAACCAGGCCGCCTTTGACACCTTCAACGCCAGTCGGGTTGAAATTGGCCAGAGTGGCTCGTCCGGCAACATCAACCTGGGTGCCCTCGACCTCGCCGGCCCGCGGCTCGATCTGTGGACCAACGGCGGCGGCGACGTCACGGTCAGCGGAGCCTTCAACGGCACCACTAGCGAATCGGTTGGCTTGTACGTCCACGGCGACGGCGGCACGACGGAAATTGGTGCCAACATCACCTCGAACGCAGCGGTGGTGATTGCCGACGCGGTTGAACTCAACGCCTCGGTGACGATCGACACCTCCAGCGGCAACGCCAACGTCACGTTGCTCGGCGGTGCCCCGGCGGGTGCCAGCGACGGCATCTATGCGGCCAACGGCACGACGGTCGACCTGACGATCACCGCCGGCACCGGCACGGTCAGCCTTGGCGGTGATGCTGCTAACGGCACCTTGGCGGGCTTCGGTGACAACAGCGGCAACGGCAGCCTGATTCAGAACGTCTCGGTGACGGCCGGCACGACCCTGCTGTATGCCCAGACCAACGAGATCGCCGGCAACTTCACCGTGACCGGCGGCACGGAACTGGCGAACGCCGGCAACGTCAGCTCCACGCTGACCGCCGGCAACATCACCCTCGGTACGCTCGACAGCCTCTCCGGCACGACTAACGGATTGTCGATCAATGCGACCGGTGATGTCAGCCATCGGCGGCAGCCTTGGTGTCGCCAATGGCGTGATTGGCAATGTGGAACTCTCTGACATCGGCGGGCTGGCCACCTTTGGCGTTGCGACATCAACCAACTACTCCATCGGCGGTGACCTGACGGTCGGGGCTGAAGGTGTGGTCGTTGCCGCCAATGCTGCAGTGATCGCCGGTGGCAATCTTGCTCTGACCGGCACGGGACGTACGGGAAGCGGTGCCGGGGTCGAGGTCGCCGTGGTGGACGGGGGCAACACCTCGTTGGCGGTCACCGGCAGTTCGACGCTGACGCTCAATGGCACCGGTGGCAGTGTCTCAAGCGCCAGTAATGATGGCGTCGAACTCGGCAGTCAGACATCAACGGGGCGGGTGCGGATTCAATCGGAAGCCGGCAACATCACGATCCTCGGGAATGGCTCAGATGCCACCGGCACATCGCAGACGGCCGGGGTTCAGATTGGTGCGACGACGATCGAGACGCTCGCAGGTGGTCACATCAACATCACGGGTGTTGCGCCGACAGCAGCGACGGGCGAGGATGCCGATGGCGTGGTGATTGAGAACGAGTCGAACATTCTGAACAACGTCGCCACCGTCGGAACCGGCAGTATCACGATTATTGGTACGGCTTTCGTCGGTGGCGAGGCCATCGACATGAACGACGGCACTCCAAACAAGAGCGTCATCCGCTCTGGTTCCGGTGG
>RGBY01000169.1 GCA_009919445.1 Planctomycetia bacterium | reverse complement strand
AACGAACGCGACCTCGTCGTTGAAATCTCATGGAATGGCGATGCCGACCTTGACCTCTTGGTTCTCGAGCCACCGGGAACGCTATGCTCGTACGCATCGCCCTATACATCCTCTGGCGGGACGCTGCTTCCCGACGTCCCATCGCAATCAAGCGGTGAGGTAAAAAGCGAACGATACACGGCAACTGCGGCGTTTCCTGGAACGTACCAAGGATGCATCCGGCGGAGTTCCGGAGAGGTGACCGCTGGCCTGGTCACGATCGACATCACCTATTACCAAGGCACATCGCAAGAAAAGGTGTCTCGCAAAACCCTTGCCATCGAAGGAGATGACCTGAGTTTTTCGGTCATCCTCCCAGAGGGACGACGCATGGCCTCAGTCCCTGAAGCGCAGTTAGCACACGACACCCTTGTCCAAAAAGAAGTCGGAAAAGAAATTCTTGCACAGCAACTACGTGAGATCGCAGGCTCGGGCGAGAGCGAGAGCCTTGTTGATTCACTGGCTGCATCACGAAACCAAAGCCCCCAGGGAAGCAGCTCCAACAAGGGGTACCGAACAGGCAGGCCTGTCGGATACCAGCCGCAGATTTCAGTTCTTCCCGAAGGCCTTTCAATGAACGTATTAGCGGTCGTTTCTGGTGACCGACGCTACGTGAGAATAACCGCCAACCCGAGGTTCACTTCGTATGGCAACGTGAACACCTTTAGCTATGCCGGAGGTGGAGGTGGGGGCGGACAACAGGGCCGTGGAGGGCAGCAACTTTGCTGGGTTGCCCGTGAGGTATATGGTGCCAACAACCCGAAATGGCTACTGTTTCGTGAGTGGCTTTTACGTGACGCTCCAACCTGGATGGTTCAACTCTACAGCACCCATGGCGAGGCATTTGCCGCGTGGATTCACGACAAGCCCGCCATTAAAAAGTCACTCGCTTGGCTCATGGACAGGGCAATTGATTAATGCCTGCTTTCGGAGTCATCCTCGCCGCAGCCGGACAGAGCAGCCGGTTTCAAGATGCCCATTACAAGAAGCCGTTTGCTCCCTTGGCTGGACGGGCTGTCTGGATCCATGCAGCTGAAAAATTTCTTGATCGGGATGACGTCTCCCAGGTCGTCCTGGTCGTCGCCCCAGACGATCGCGACTCGTTTCTCGAGCAGTTTGGGGCGAACCTCGCCTTCATGGGGGTTACACTTGCCATCGGCGGAAGCCAGCGGGCTGACTCCGTTCGCAACGGCCTGGCGGCACTCAAGGATGACTGTGACTTTGTCGCGGTTCACGACGCCGCTCGTCCATGCCTAGCCACAGGCTGGATCGACAACGTCTTCGCCACTGCCACCCGCACTGGAGCTGCCATTTTGGCGACACCGGTGGTGGGCACCGTCAAGCGAGTGGGCGATGATCAGCAGATCACCGAAACCGTCGATCGAACCGGACTCTGGGAAGCCCAGACTCCGCAGGTCTTCTCCCGCAGCATTCTGGAGCAGGCATTTGCAGCCGATAGCAGTGGCACTGCCACCGATGAGGCTCAACTGGTCGCAGCGACCGGCCAGACGGTGACAGTCGTGCCGGGCTCACCGATGAACATCAAAATCACCTCGCGGGAAGACTTAAAATTGGCTGAACAGATCCTCAAGGCCCTCCCCAAGCCGAGCCTTACGAATCCCGCTCATCCCTTCGCCAACGACGACATGTGGCGATAACCCTTCTTCCATTCCGCCATGCCTCACGACCTTGTTGCTGACTTCACCTCTCGCGGCCTCATCCACCAAAGCACGGATGCCTCTGCCCTCAGCGAATGGCTGGCAACACCAGGTCGCCGCATCTATGCAGGCTTTGATCCAACGGCTGATAGCCTCCACGTTGGCCACCTGGTAGCGATCATGCTCCTGCGGCGGGTTGCGGCGGCTGGCCATGAGCCGATTGCCCTGATCGGCGGTGCCACGGGCATGATTGGGGACCCGAGTGGCCGAAGTGAGGAACGCAATCTCCTCTCCGCTGAGACGCTGGCAGCCAACATTGCTGCCGTCGACACGCAGATTCGCGGGCTCCTCGAATCTGCCGGACAGCCAGTGCATGTTGTCAACAATGCCGACTGGATGCGGGGTGTTGGTTATCTCGAATTCCTGCGTGATGTTGGCAAGCATGTCCCGCTGACGCAGATGCTCGGCAAAGATTCTGTCAAGAGCCGACTCGACCGTGACGGCGGTCTGTCCTACACCGAGTTCAGCTACATGCTGCTTCAAGCCTGGGACTTCGTTCATCTGGCTGACAGCCACGACTGCCGGGTTCAGATCGGCGGCAGTGACCAATGGGGCAACATCACTGCTGGTATCGAACTCGGCCGCAGGCTGCGGTCGCTCGACTTTCACGGCATCACCTGCCCGCTTCTAACCAAGGCTGATGGAACGAAGATGGGCAAGACCGCCAGCGGTGCAATCTGGCTCGACCCTGCCCGCACCAGCCCCTATCGCTTCTATCAGTATTGGATCAACCTCGATGATGAAGATGCCCAGCGGTGTCTCTACCGACTGACTGAACTTCCGATTGAAGCCTGCCAAGAATTGACGGCGGAACAGACTGCCAACCCAGCAGGCAGAGCAACTCAGCGACGGCTTGCCGACGAAATTACCCGCCTCGTGCATGGTGACTCAGGGCTTGAGGCTGCCCAGCAAGCCACCGCCGTATTTTTTGGGGGAACGCTGGAGAGTCTCGATGACCAAACACTCGGCGACATTTTTGCCGACGTGCCCAGCCATGAATCTTTATCAGAGCAGCTTGATGGCGAGGGCCTCCCCCTGACTGAAGCCCTCACCGCCACCAAGCTTTCCGCCAGCCGTTCCGCAGCCCGCCGCACCATTGAGCAGGGAGGGGCCTATATCAACAACTCCCGCATCAATGACAGCGGCTACCGAATCACCCGCGCCGACCTGGCCGGTCGCGAACTGCTCGTTCTACGGTCGGGAAAAAAATCGTATGCAGTCGCCCGGTTTTCTCAGAGCACATCCTGACACTAGGTGGCTTCGCCCACCCAGGCTGGAGGTCATCCATATGTTCACCAAAAAAATGTTTAGCCTGCTGCTGCTCGCTTCCACCGGCATGATCCCGCTGGCTGTGATCGCTGCGGCAGAAACACCAGATGCCCCACGGCAACAGGTCTCACTCGAAGATCGGCTTGTGACCGGCCTGCGGGCGACACGCCCTGACGACGTGGCTTACTGCGAGCGGGTCGCCGAAGCGACTCGCACCGGAGCACTGCCGGCAAAGCTCGTCGACTCGACTTATCTCTGGGCTATCGGCAGACAGGCAAAATACCCTCTGCCTGCCTTCGCACAGGCTCTTTCAATTCAGTGTCGTCGGCTTGGCATCGACTGGCAGTAGCTGGAACTCAAGCGTGTGACATAGCGATTCCTCTCCGGCCTGCTCAATTAGGCAGTGGCAGTGGCAGTGGCAGCACCACATAGGTGTTATTTCGATAGACAGCCGTTGATCCATCGGGAATTGCCACCAGGCTTTTTCGCGGCGCAATGACAAAGTCGGCGTCGTACTTTTCAGCAACCTCGTTGAGCCGCTTGGCACCCAGGCTTACCGTACTGGGAAACTGGCCAGTGAGCGTGCCGTCGCTTGAAAAACAGTCGACGATCCGTTGCCGCCAGTCGACGATGGCAGCTGGGCTTTGCGGGATGTTCTTCCAGCAGACAACCTCGGCCCGTTCTGCTCGCCAGTGAAAACTCGTCGCTCCCCGGGGGGTGAGAAACCGGGCGTCTGGCGGTGTCTCATGCTTGGCCCAGTCGCAGACGTCCCACCACGCCTCTGCATCCACGCGGCTATCGCTTCGGGCAGTAAGCTGCCGACCCGGCAGCGGCCAATGAGCCGACTGACCGACGAATTCAATCAGCAGCAGCAACGACAACGCCCCCATCAGGGCTGACTGCCAAGGCATCTGAATCGGTTCCGATGGAAAGCCGGCCCCTCGCTCTGTCGGCCAGAGCACGAGTGTCGCAGTAATCGCCAGGGCTAATGGCACCAGTCCATCCGCCAGACGGAACCAATAAAACCGCAGCAACCCATGGGTCATTGCCGGGGCAAACGGCTCAGCCAGGCTGATTAGCCACCCCACCACTGACAGACTGATCACCACAAGAGTGACGCGGCGAATTCGCTGCAGCCCCACCGAATCTCCGCATTGGGCAGCGAGGATCCACCAGACCACAATTGCCAGCACATGCCGCGAGACCAGGCCGACCTGGAACCGACCGGGGAGAAGATGATGGGGAAGTCGCTCAACCACATAAATGGTGGCGGCCTCACGCTGAACCTCAACAGGAACGCCGATTGAGAGAAGTGCTGCCGGGACCAGCCCAACTGCCGCCAGCCCCAGACCAGCGGCGAAGCTGATGCTACCCCAGAGCCTGCCGCCTGTTGCCGGGGAATCTGCGGCACGGGCAGTGGCCGTCGTTTGTCGTTCTATTGCCCCAGCCGCTACCGTCACCAGCATCATCCAACCACCAACCAGTGGATGAAGGGCGGTGGCCAGGCCACTCAAAAGCCAACTGACTCCCCAGCGGCCGGCAGCCAGTTCCCCCCAGGCAGCCAGCACGGCAGCCCAGGCAAAGACCTTCGCCTCACACCCACCGATCATCCACTCACCTGCCATCGTTGTGTAGCGAGCAGCCAACGAGAAGACTGCAGCTGCCAGCAGCTGTCTCCCGCTAGTCAGTCCCAGTGTGGCCGCGGCATGCCGAAAGCCGGCGGCAAGCGCAAGCCAGCCCAGCCACCGACCAAGCCAGGTTGCGGTCGCCAGAGAAAACATCGTGGTGGCCGGCCCCCCTTTTTCGAGAGATTGGTTTATGAGTGTCCTGCTTCCCCTCCCGCAGCCTGGCTGCGGCGGCCGCCTGCTGCGTGAAGCACTGCGTGACCGACCACTCCCCATCGTGGGCAGCCCGTTCGCGCTGGCTGCGCGACTCATTGAGGATCGCGAGTTTCCTGCTGTCTATCTCTCTGGTGCTGCTTTTTCTGCAGGCCTTCTTGGCGTACCTGATATTGGCCTGATCTCGCTCGACCAACTTGCCGACCAGACGGCCCAACTGGCGAGCAGCGTGAAACTTCCCGTTGTCGTCGATGCTGACACTGGGTTCGGCGGTCCAGCCGACGTTGCCGCCTGCGTCCAGCGGCTAGAGGCGGCCGGCGCGGCTGCCATTCAAATTGAGGATCAGAATCCTGACAAGCGGTGTGGGCACCTGGCCGGAAAGCAGGTGATCGAGACCGAGGCGATGGCCGAAAAGATTGCGGCTGCCTGCCAGGGGAGAATATCTCCTGACACCATCATCATTGCACGGACCGACATCCGTGGCGTGACCACCCTCGACGACTGCGTCAGCCGAATCCATGCCTATCGTGAAGCCGGTGCTGACTGGGTTTTTCCGGAGGCATTACGCAGCCGCGAAGAGTTTGCGGTGGTGGGCGAAACACTGCGACAGAGTGGTGGCATTGGCCTTGCGAACATGACTGAGTTCGGCCGCAGCCCCCTGCTTGAACTCGAGGAACTTGGGGAC
>RGBY01000168.1 GCA_009919445.1 Planctomycetia bacterium | reverse complement strand
GGAGCACCAGATCACCAGCCTGGACGGCATCGAGCACCGTAGCTGCAGCTGTCTCCCAGTTACCCCCTGATTCGACCGCAGCGCGACGGCCATTGGGCTTCGTCCGGGAAACACCATTGGCAATCAGGCCGGTGATTTCACCAGGCGATCGTCCCCGTCGATAGGCATCTTCGTAGATCACAATCCGGTCGAAGGTGCGGCCTAGTAATTCTCCCTGCCGCAACAGATCTTCATCTCGGCGATCACCGGCAGCCGAGTAGACCGCCGTGCGTCGCGGATGCGGCAATGTTTCCAGTGTGCGGCAGATCTGCTCCAGAGAGGGGACGTTATGACCGTAATCAACAACAACGGTGGCACCATTGAGTTCGAGCAGATTAAACCGCCCCGGACTCCCGAGGGTACCGTTAGAAAAATCTTCCAGGCCGAGCCGAACAAGTTCCAACGGAACTCCCAAACTCCATGCGGCGGCAGCTGCCGCCAGGGCATTCTCAACCTGAAAAGCAACCAGACCGTGGTGAACCAAGGGGACGCGAGCCAGACTCGCCAGCCGTGTTTCTCGTGGTCCATCACAGAGCACCACCCACCCGTCACGAATTGTGGCAGCCAAACCGCCTGCAGCCAAATGCTCTCTCAGAACCGGGTGTTCTGGATCGAGCGCAAAGTAGACAACCCGTCCTTTGCACCACTTCTTCATATCAACCACGAGGGGATCGGCTGCATTGAGCACGGCTGTCCCACCAGGACGGACCGCTGCCACGACCGCCCCCTTGACCCAGGCAAGCTGCTCTGGCGTGTCAATCTCTTGCAGACCGAGATGATCGCCCGAGGCAATGTTGGTCACCACAGCCACATCACAGGCATCAAAGCCACAGCCTTCCCGCAGAATACCGCCACGGGCCGTTTCCAGAACCGCCGTCGCCACCTCTGGATGAGCCAGTATCCGACGGGCACTCTGGGGGCCACTACAGTCACCGGTGTCGATCTGCCGGTCACCCACCCAGACCCCCTCGGTACAAGCCATGCCGACCGTCGTCCCTCCCGTTGCCGCCAGATGGGCCAGCAAACGGGTCACAGTGGTTTTCCCATTGGTGCCAGTCACCGCCGCAACCGGAATCCGGCCATCGTCATCAACGGAAAAGAGGGTTTCCACGATAGCGGCCCCGACATCCCGAGGTGTCCCAGCAGTCGGCTCCAGATGCATCCGTAGTCCAGGACAGGCATTCACTTCGACAACCCCACCCTGCTGGCCGCTCAGTGGCCGCTCAATATGAACAGCCATCAGATCGACCCCAGCAACATCAAGCCCCACGACCCGGGCGGCTGCAATGGCTAGCCGAGCCACGTCTGGGTGAACCTCATCAGTAACGTCTTCGGCAGTGCCACCGGTACTGAGGTTTGCATTCCGACGCAGGGCCACCTGTTCTCCCACTGACGGGACACTGTCAGCGTCATGGCCTGACTCGGCTAACAATTGCAGCGCAATGTCATCCAATAGAATCGGCGAAAGACTGCCTGCATGACCCACACATCGACGCGGGTCGGCGTTGAGCTTATCTACCAACTCCTTAATGGTGGCTTCACCATCACCCGTGACAAGCGGTGGGCAGCGACGAGCGGCGGCAACCATAGCACCACCGACAATCAGCAAACGATAGTCATCGCCAAGCAGGCAACGCTCAACGACAACCTCTCGCCCCACCGCTGCGGCCACAGAGAAGGCCCGACGAACATCGGCTTCATTCGTCAAGGAAACCGAGACGCCCCGCCCTTGATTGCCGTACCGTGGCTTGACGACCACCGGCAGGCCAACCTCACACGCCACTTCCCAGGCTTCGTCGTCTGAAGAAACCGGCTGCCCCGCGGCCACAGGAATACCCGCTTCAGCCAGCAGCCGCGCTGGGCGGCAGCCACGATGGAACGAGTGCTCGGGCCGAGCTGTTCTTCAAGCAGTTTCTCCCGCAGTTGGGCCACCGTCTGCTCAACCGGGAATGGCTCACCGGCAATAGCCGCTGCCAGCAACTCATGAGCCGCATGGAGACAGGCAATGGCGAAGCCCTCTTCCCGGTATTCAATAATGACGTTGTAGACCCCACGAGTCTTTGTTTCGCGGGCACGTCCATAGCCGACAGCGGTGCCCGCTAGGGTCTGCAGTTCGAGCGTCACGTGCTCAAGGACATGCCCCATCCAGGTCCCGGTCTGGAGCCGCTGAAAGAACCCGCCCCGCTCACCAATCGAGCAGCGATGCTCGATCATTGATGGCAACCATGCCATCAGCCGGTCGTTGAAACCGGGCAAGGTGTGAGAGGGATGATCCTCGAGATGGCCGAGATCGACGCGAACCTCAAGCACGGGAAACCGGGCCCATTGGTTGGGACCACGCAGCACCTTGATCGACTCGATTTTCATAAGCAGCATATCTGTGGTGACGAGAACCAGTGAGGGACGCCAATCCGGGCAATCAATTGCCTAACAACTGCGAGCCAGCTATTCGGAAACCAGCAGGTGCAGCCGAGAGCACAGTTGAAAAACGCCCATCGCGGATGATGGGCTCTTGACCAGCAAAGGAGGGGACAGCCGGCACGGTTCGGTCACGGTGGTGGGGAAGGAAACAAACGATGTGAGAGACTCCTTTACTCACACCCAAACGGCTGCCATGCGACCCCTAACAATACCGGCCACAACGCCTTTTTCCAAGTTTTGCCGAGTTTTGCTCGCGGACTGGGGGTGCCTCAAAGCAGCCGACGCCTGACCGGCTGACTCCACCGGCGGGGCCTCTCATCCCGCTGGCTCTGTGCATCTGGCGTGCCGAAGGCCTGCCGTCTAGCCAGCCGCCGGCCACAAGGGGGCAAGCGGCAGATTGTTAGCGGGGCATCAGCGGGGGTTTGGGGCCAGGGAGTACACCCTGAAAACCAGCCAGCGGCCTGCTCCCGGTTTCCTCCCGCCTCATCTCAGACCTTGCAGTTTTTTCCGATCAACTGACGACTGCCGTGTAATTTCTATCTGGTTTCTGGCAAAAAAACTGAAGCCAGTTTGCCGCCAGTGATACCATTCCCGACCATGCACCCGGTCGCCGCCACCAGCCCGCCCTCTTCCTCACCAGCTTCTGGGGCAGAGCCATTGCCCGAAGCCGAAAGCCTGCTGGCATGCTGTCAGATCGACCTGAACGACCAGGGGCGATTTGAACGCAGGTGGCTGGCTGCCACGACTCAAGCCATCTACGCCGGCAGCAGCCCCCTGTCATTGAGCGAGGCGACCGCTGCATCTGTCCAGGCAGCGGCCGAGCAGCACTGGCTCCTCACACCCCAGACCCGGCTGGTTCTCATCAGTCGAAATACCGTCAACCGGCTTGAACTTCGCGACGAGGAAAAACTTGTCGCGGCATGGCAGTTCACTCCGGCGACCGCCTCTGCTGTCTACCAGTTCAAGGATGCTTTTGAGAGCCGGCACGAGCGGCAACTCCATGACACAGCGAGGCCCTCGCTGCCTCAGTCAGCGGACAGTCCACCATCCCCTGCAAAAGGATCACTCGCCGCCCTGCTTCGGGTATGTGGCTTTGCCCGTCCGTACTGGTGGGCGGTGCTGCTAGGGGGTCTGCTTGCCGTCGGCAGCACGCTGGCAAGCCTCATCCCTCCCTACCTCACCATGCCGCTTGTCGACCGCGTGCTCATTCCACAGCAGGCGGGTGCCGCTGTCACGCTTGCCGATGCGGTTCCTTACCTGCTGGGGCTGGCGGCAGCGGCGCTCCTTGCCTGGCTGCTCGGCTGGGGCCGCACCTGGACCCTCGCCTGGGTAAGTGAGCGAATCGCCGCCGATGCGCGGATTCGCACCTACGCCCACATGCAGTCCCTGTCACTCGACTTCTTCGCTGCCCACCGGACCGGTGACCTGATCTCTCGCATTGGCAGCGACACCGAACGCATCAATAGCTACCTGTCGATCAATCTCATCGACTTTACCTCCAACATGCTGCTGGTGATCTTCACCGCAGCCGTGCTCTTCAGCATCTCACCCACGCTGGCGGCACTGACGCTGGTTCCTTTTCCGCTGGTCCTCTGGCTGGTCTTCTCGGTGCGGGGAAAACTGCGGCAAAGTTTTGCTCACAGCCGCGTTGCCTGGGGCGAGATGACAAGCGCCCTGGCCGACACCATTCCCGGCATTCGCGTGGTGAAGGCCTTCGCCCAGGAAAATCGGGAGATCAGTCGATTCACCCAGGCGAACCGCCACGTCCTTGAGACCAACGACCGCATCAATGTCACCTGGAGTTATTTCGGACCGCTCGTCACGCTATTCAGCGAACTGGGCCTGCTCGTCATCTGGGGCAGCGGTGTCTGGCTGGTTTTTCAGGACGCCGTCACGGTCGGCACGCTGACCGCTTTTCTCGCCTACATCACACGGTTCTATGGAAAAGTTGAGGCCATGGTCCGCATGGTGCCAGCCACCCAACGGGCAGCGGCCAGTGCCCAGCGTATTTGCGACATTCTCGACTGTCAGCCAAGTGTTCCGGAACCAGCCAGTCCCCGCCAGCTCGACCAGCCGAAGGGTGGCATTGAGCTTCGCGGTGTTCGCTTCCGTTACGACAGCCGTGAAGTCCTCCACGGGATTGATTTAACGATCAAGCCAGGTGAGATGATCGGACTGGTCGGCACCAGCGGGGCAGGCAAATCGACCCTGGCTAATCTCATCTGCCGCTTTCACGATCCCAGTGGTGGCTCCATCACGATCGACGGCATTGACCTCCGCGACCTGTCGATTGCCTCTTATCGTCGGCACCTTGGCTGTGTCCTGCAGGAACCCTTCCTCTTTTTTGGAACCATTGCAGAAAACATCGCCTACGGGCGGCCCGATGCGACCCCAGCCGACATCGTGGCCGCCGCCCGAGCAGCTGGTGCTCATGACTTTATCCTGCGGCTTCCGCATGCCTATGACTCACGGGTGGGTGAACGCGGCAGTCGGCTTTCGGGGGGTGAGCGACAGCGGATCTCCATTGCCCGGGCCCTGCTTGTCGATCCGGCCATCCTGATTCTTGACGAGGCCACATCGAGTGTTGATGCAGAAACTGAAGCCGTCATTCAGCAGGCCATTGATCAGCTCGTGACTGGCCGCACCACCATTGCAATTGCCCACCGCCTGACAACCCTCCGCAGAGCCGATCGACTGGTGGTTCTTGATGGCGGTCACATTGCTGAGATTGGCACCCACGATGAACTGCTGGCAGCGGATGGCAACTATGCCAGGCTCTACCACACACAGATGCACACACAGCTGACTGAAGTCCGGTCAACGGCATCCTAACCCCCGCTCACGTTTGTCCCCGTTTCAAGTTTTTTATGCATCTCCAACCAGTCAGCCCGTCCTATCTGTTTGCCGACTGCCGCATTGCTCAGGGGCCTGATGGCAGCCTGTCGCTGATCACGCCAGATGGCCAGCAGCATGATGAGGTTGCCGTCTTCCGTGGCTTTCCACTTTCGGCTCCTGAGGGGCCGGTGTCCTTCATCGGGGCAGACGGTCAGGAACTTCTCTGGGTTTCCTCACTGGAGCAGACTCCCGATGGCCTTCGGCA
>RGBY01000167.1 GCA_009919445.1 Planctomycetia bacterium | reverse complement strand
TCTGGGTCGCGGCGAGCCAAATCCATGCGGACACCACTGGCAACATGCACCCGCTTGACGCCGGGAACACTGCGAGTTTCCCGCATCACTTCCTTCAGTGGGCCATGGTCGGTTCCCAAGAGTTTGCAGACAGTGGGATGGACGCAGGAAAGCCGCCGGCATTTGGCTTCAACCTCAGGCCGAGTGCATCGCATCTGATACATGTTGGCCGTGGGGCCGCCAATGTCGGAGATGGTTCCTTTGAAATCAGGCTGGGCGGCCAGTTGGCTGACCTCGCGGACAATTGACGCCTTGGAACGGCTCTGAATGATGCGGCCCTCGTGAGCCGTAATCGAGCAGAATGTGCATCCACCAAAGCAGCCGCGCATAATCTGAACGCTGTGTTGCACAACTTCAAAGGCGGGGATGCGTGCCTGGCCGTACCGTGGGTGAGGGAGGCGAGTGAAGGGCAGGGCATAGACGCGGTCCATCTCCGGCTCTTCCAGCGGCAGCGCAGGCGGGTTGATGACGACTGTCTCACGACCATGCCGTTGCACGAGTCGTCGGGCATTATGGGGATTTGTCTCGAGATGCGAGATCCGCGTCATTTCGCAGAAAGCGTGTGGATCAGCCTTCACCACTTCATAGGCGGGCAGTTCTCGCGTCTGGTCATCACTGGGAGGTGGCTCACTGGCGCCAAGCCGATAGGCAACACCACGGAGGTTGCGAAGATCTTTGATCGTCTTGCCAGCAGCGAGGCCATGGGCAATGTCGAGCAGGGTTCGTTCGCCCATCCCAAAGGCTACGAGATCGGCTTTTGAATCAAGCAAGATTGAACGACGGACGGTGTCACTCCAGTAGTCGTAGTGAGCGATTCGCCGCAGGCTGGCTTCAACACCGCCGGCCACCACGGGAACACCTGGAAAGGCTTCGCGGGAACGCTGGCAGTAGGCGAGGGTGGCCCGGTCTGGTCGCAGGCCAATCTGACCATCCGGTGAATAGGCGTCGTCGTTGCGGACCTTCCGGCTGGCCGTGTAGTGATTGATCATCGAATCCATGTTGCCAGCAGACACGGCGAAGAAGAGCCGCGGCCGTCCGAACTGTCGCCAGGCGGTGCAGTCACGCCAGTTGGGCTGCGCCAGCACGGCCACCCGGAACCCGGCTTCTTCTAGCAGACGGGCAAGCAGCCCATTGGCAAAACTGGGATGATCGACGTAGGCATCGCCGGTCACAAACACGACATCGACTGCATCCCAGCCGCGTGAGGCCAGGTCGTCGGGATGCATCGGCAGCGGTGGGGCGACCGGGGTGGGTGTGTCGATGATCGGAAGGTTCATGGGGGCCAAAACCAAAAGAAAGACCGCAGCGTCTGCCCTGAACCGCAGCGACTGCCTTGCAGTAAAGTGTAGCCCCTGCAAACTGGCCGCGAGAGCTGCTGGGCTGGCTGATATAGTTATGAGGGTCATGCCGCATGCGGCGACCGTTTTCTGCCCTGCCCGATCTCTGTTTCGGCCACGATGGCCAAAATGTTCATGGACCGTGTCTGCTCAATACCGTGTTCTCTCTTTCACCTGCTTCTGCCAGCAGCAAGCTGCCTGGTCGTTGCAGTCGTGTACAGCGGGGCTGTGACTGAGGCGAGTGAGCCTGATGCGGCCGTGGTGGCGGCGATTGAACAGCTGGCCTCACCCCAATTTGCGGAACGTGAGGCAGCCTCCAGCCAACTGGCCAGTGCTGGGGGCAAGGCGGTCGATTCGCTCGTGGTCGCGGCTCAGGGTGACGATGCCGAGGTGGCTGTGCGGGCTGTTGAGATTCTGCGTGGCTTGCTCAGTCGCGACGAGAGCGAGTTGGTGGGCCGCGTTGAAGAAGGGCTGGAGGCGATCGCTGCAGAGGGCAGCCTTGCCGTCGCACAACAGGCCGAGGTTGCCCTCGACTACTATGGCGTTGCCCAGGCCGCCTCTGCCAGAGAGACGCTGGAGGAACTTGGTGCCACCTTCTCAGACGCCGGGCTGCGGGGTGAGCAGATTGAAATCGCTGCTGACTGGAGGGGAGACAGCAACTCTTTCCGGCTGCTGACCCGGCTGCGTGACATTTCCCACGTGAGCCTTTACGGCATTCAACTTACGGAGCGAGATGCCGCCACACTTGGGCGGCTTCGAAAGGTTGAGCGGATAGACCTATTTGGTGTCGGCATGGAACAAGACGTATTGGTCCAGTTGCGGCGTTGGCTTCCGGATGTCGAGATTGATGTCCGCAAGGGTGGGAAACTTGGCATTGCGGGCAGCCCCCTTCAGGGGCAGTGCATTGTCAGCGGTATACAGGTCGGTTCCGCTGCTGAAAAAGCAGGCCTACAGCCACAGGACATCATCAAGGAAATCGATGGCCTGGCCGTCGCCGATTTTGATGCCTGTACCAGAATGATTGGAGAGCACGGGCCGGGTGAAAAAGTCTCGCTGCTGATTGAGCGACCTGAGCGAGCAGGGAAGGCCACCCAGTTTCGCCGTGAGGTGATTTTAGGTGGGTGGTGAGAGTACGGTGGTGATCGGTCTGGTGGTGGTCACTGGATGGAAAGGACGCCTGATTAATGAGTGAGACGGTGAATAAACCTCCCCAGGCTGGTTCGGACAGCCACGAGCCGGTTGATGTCAGGTGGCATGCCGCTGCTGTCAGTCGTCAGGATCGTGAACAGCGTGCCGGGCACCGCGGCTGTGTGCTCTGGTTTACTGGTCTGTCGGGGTGTGGAAAGAGCACGCTTGCCAATGAGGTCGACAAGCAGTTGCATGCCCGTGGCCATCGGAGTTTTGTGCTGGATGGCGACAACGTGCGGCATGGCCTGAATGCCTCGCCAAGTCTGCTTGAGCCTCGGCATGGCCAGGCCTTTGCCGAGCGGTTCGGTCTGGGCTTTGGTCCTCAGGATCGGGAAGAGAACATCCGGCGGATTGGCGCAGTGGCTGAACTATTCGCACAGGCAGGCATCATTACCCTGACAGCCTTCATTAGCCCTTACCGCCGGGACAGGGCGGCTATCCGGCAGATGCTGCCAGCAGGCGACTTTGTGGAGGTGTACGTCAAAGCACCGATTGAAGTCTGTGAGGGCCGTGATCCGAAAGGACTCTACAAAAAAGCGAGAGCCGGTGAGATCAAAGGCTTTACCGGCATTGACGATCCCTACGAAGAGCCTGAGGCCGCTGAGTTGGTGGTCGATTCGGTTGCCAGTCCACCACCGCAACTAGCCGCCCAGGTCTTGCGGTGGCTTGAGCAGGCAGGGGTGATTCCGCCGGCCAGTGACGCCTGAGTCAGCAGCCCGACAGGACAGGGTTTGTATCAGGTGATTTGATTTAGGTGACGTGATCGGTCAGGGAGCCGGGCCGATCGCCGGGCCGATCAATTCCACGAGGTTGCCATCAGGGTCTTTGACGCAGGTAAGCGACATGCCCGGAGCCAGATTCTTTGGAAGGGTCACAGGGTAGGCCAATGGTTTCACCCCAATAGCAGCCAGTTTTGCCAGGGCGTCGATGGTGTCTGTCACCATAATGGTCAGGTAGCGAAAGCCGGTGTGGGAGTGGATAAACTCGTTGTCTCCTTCGCGGGGTGAACTGTCGGCTACTTGCATGAGTTTTAACTTGGTGGCCGTCGGGCCTTCACCCAAGACAAGCACGCGAACATCGAGTGGCTTGGAATCAGTCAGTCCTACAGAAGCAGCAAGTTCAGCGGTCACCTGGAAACTGCTGAGTTCGTGAAACCCGATTCCCTCAGTGTAGAAGCGAACAGAGGCGTCGAGGTCGCTGACAACGGTGCCGATGTCGATGGTTGTTCGAGTAAAGGCAGCAGGCTCATCAGCGAGAATGCCTGACGAGAGCAGGGCGAAGAAGCTGATGACGAATAAGCGGCGGAGCATAGAGGAACCTTTCGTGAGGGAGTGCAGACGAGTGTAGCTGTTCGGACTTCAGTCGAGTGTCTGTTGTGGCAAACGTTAGGCGACAGATGTTACCAGTGTCGTTCGGTTTCACGACCCGTCTAGGGGCCTTTGAAAGTGGTTGGGTTGCGAATTCCTTGCTCCAGTTCATTAAGTCGCCGCGTCAGATAATCATGGGAAATCTTCTTGGCTTTTTCTTGATCGGCTGCGTCGTAATCCCAGAATTCCTGCACGATTTTCTCGCAATCCGGGAAATGACTGCCGTCATCGCCGACCCGTTTTCGGGCCTCGGCAAGTTGTTTTTTCAGTTGCGAAACAATGGTCTGGTGCGAGGGATCATCGTAAAGATTGACGGTTTCGTGGGGGTCTTCTCTTAGGTCATAAAGTTCCCAGCCGGGTGGAGTCTGGTACCCACCGTTGTAGTTGCAACCATAGTAGTAGATGAGTTTGTGGGTCTTTGTCCGGATTCCGAGATGGGCCGGGTTGTCGTGGTGAGCCATATGCATCCAGTATCGGTAGTAGGCTTCTTGTTTCCATCCATCCGGCTCCTTGCCTGTTTCAAGCAAGGACAAGAACGAGCGGCCCTGGGCTGTGTTTGGAACCTCGGCGTCGGCAAATTCAAGCAAGGTTGGGCCTAAGTCAACATTTTCAATAATCGCATCCAGCTTCTGGCCGGCTCTGATGGTTTGAGGATATCGAATCAACAGCGGCATTCGTAGCGACTCTTCGTACATCCAGCGTTTGTCTTGATAGTCATGCTCGCCGAGCATGAATCCTTGATCAGCGGTGTAGACGATGAGGGTGTTGTCGAGTTCTCCGCTTTCCTCAAGTTGCCGAAAGAGTCGTCCCAGGTTGTCGTCTATCCCCTTCACACAGCGAAGAAACTTCCTTAGGTAGGCGTTGTAAGCAAGCCGTGTGTTCTGTTCATCGGTGAATTCGCGGGGGTCGTACCCTTCCGGAAACTCGTTCGGGTACATCTCCGGTAGGTCACGAAGATAGGAGCGTCGTGGATTACGGCCCCCGATAGAAGTTCCAATGTGGGGAATAAGTTCATCGCCGTCGCCGCGGGTGGCGAGAGATCCAAATCGCGGGTTACGGGTCCAAAGTGTCGTCGGCTCAGGAAGGTCAACGTCTTTCAAATAGTCTTCATACCTCGGTGCATTGTCGAAGTAGTCGTGCGGAGCTTTATAGTGATGCATCAAGAAAAAAGGCTTTGTTTTGTCCCGGCCATGGGCGAGCCACTCGAGGGAGATATCGGTGATGGCATCGGTAACATGGGATCCATCAAAGGAAACGGTGTTTTTCCCCCAAGGTTTAGGTCCGCGGGTTCTGAATACTGGGTCGTGGTATGCCCCCTGCCCAGGAAGGACGCAGTAGTAGTCAAAGTCGGCAGGTTCTTCTTTGAGGTGCCATTTGCCAATCATGGCTGTCTCATAGCCAGCTTTTCGCATCTGCTGTGGGAGCATTTGCCTCCCCGGAGGAATGCCACCGTTGAGGTCAACGACGCCATTCGTGTGGCTGTATTGCGCAGTTAAGATGGAGGCTCGGGACGGCGAGCAGATTGAGTTGGTGCAAAAAGCGTTCGTGAAAATCACTCCTTCTTTTGCAATACGATCAAGATTCGGTGTCGGAGCAATTCCTGCCAGCCTGCTGCCGTACGCTGAGATTGCATGAGCAGCATGGTCGT
>RGBY01000166.1 GCA_009919445.1 Planctomycetia bacterium | reverse complement strand
ACCCTGCCTTTCTTGCACGTTCCACGCCATCTTCACCGAGCCTTTCGATGCCAAGCCCGCCTCCTCATAAAAAAGCAATCACGATTGGTGGCATCACCATTCCCGCTGATGCCCTGCAGTGGCAGTTTGTTCGCAGCCAGGGGCCGGGTGGCCAACATGTCAATAAGACAAGTACCAAAACGGAACTTCGTCTCGACCTCCGCGACGCCGATTTTCTTCCCGCCCCGGTCGCCAGACGCCTCCGCCTGGCAGCGGGAACACGAGCCACGCGATCGGGCGAGCTGGTCATCACCAGCCAGCGGTTTCGAGAACAACATCGCAATGTTGCAGACTGTCTGACGAAACTATCTACCCTGCTTGCCGCAGCCCTCCTCCCGCCTAAGGCCCGCAAGGCGACCCAGCCCACACTAGGCTCACGGCGTCGCCGCCTGGAAACTAAACGACAGCGTAGCGAAACCAAGCGTCTGAGACGCCGTATTCCGCAAGACTGACGTCGTTCAGTCGAGGGCAGCCGCGATATTGCTATACTTGAGGAATGAATGATCAGCGGCCTCGACGAGACCTCTGAGGCTTCGTCAGCGGAGATTTCTCCACAGTAGCAACCGTGATGGAAGGACGCCTGATGCCATCTCCTCGAGATATCGACACCATTCTGAAGAATTGGACCTACACCCCGGGTGAGGTCAATGCCCGCCGTGTGAAGGCACGAAATGGCAGAGAGGTCATCCAGATGAGGGTCGACATGGGGTTACTACAAATGGAGACCGACCTCCGGCCTGACGGCATGAAACCGCATGGCGCCGAGACGTATTTTGATTACCTGGTGGGCGAGGTCATCCGCGAGGGGGAAGGCTTCGAACTCTCCAAAGAACAGTGTGCTGAAGCAGATCGAGAGTTCGTCCAGTACTATCACCGCCGTCTCTGCTGGCTGTCATTGCGGGAATACCAGCGGGCGGCGAAGGATGCCGACCACAGCCTGGCATTTATGGACTTTGTTCGGAACCACTCGCCTGACGAGGAATGGACGCTTTCCCACGAACAATATCGCCCGTTTGTGCTCTTCCATCGCGTTCAGGCTGGGGCACTGGCCGCTCTCGACGAAGACGGTCCTGAATTGGCAATCGCTGAGATCAACCGCGGCCTGGAGGCCTTTCGTGAACTCTTTGCCAGATATGACGCCGAAGATCAGTTCGAGAGCGACGAACTCGTACGCCGACTCCGTGAAATGCGGGAAGGTGTCCGCAGCCGGTACGTGAACTGGCAGCCGAGTTACGAGACCGGATGCATCGCGAACAGCCGACCACGTCGGCAACCGGTGGCCAAAACCGACGGGCAGACGGTGACCACCATGATGACTTCGACAACACCTGAATGCTGACGGCTCTGGCCCGCCCCGTCACCGGTTTGAAATATTTTCAGATTTCCCTTGGACCTTTTCGGGCAGCCTCGACACCTGGGGCATCTGGGAAAAATACGCCGCCAAGCCTGTGCAAAAGCCTAACGATTAGAGAAGGCTATCTGCCCGCTGTAGGGCTTTCCTGAATTTCATCCGCTTTGGCACGGCACCTGCACTACTTCCCTGAAGCCACGAGCAGTGACCGGTCGCCCCTGCCACCGTTCGTGCCTGGTGATGGCCTTCCCTGCAAGAATCCTGCCTCCATTAGAGGACACTACTCATGCCAGCGATGCGAACGGATACCCTCAGCCTGTTGCCTGCAGAAGACAATCAGGACGACACAACGGCCCCGTTTTCTGCTGACCACTACATTCTGCATCTCGATGAAGATGCCTGTGTGATCCGGGCGATCATGGTCGAATCGATCGACAGCCTTTTTCCCGCTCTGGTTGATGCACCTGAGACCGAGACTGCTGATGATCCCATGGCCGAACCGGTCCTTGATTACGTGATCGACCAGCGAGTTCAATTTATTGGCCAGATGGCCGCCCCACCTCGAGCCCACCGACGGCAACGGCTCCACTCATCCCGGGCAGTGCTGCATACCACTGTCGGCACCGATTCTTGAATCAGCGGGCACCGAACGCCAACGGTTTCGGTGCGGCATGTCCCCGGGTAGGCTTTCGAGCATTGCCCGTCGCCCGCCTGGACAGCCACCATGAACGGAACCGTTTTTCTTGATCCAGCCGCCTGCCGCATTCGTCAGCAACGAATCAGAGACTGGATGGAACAGGCTCACCTCGACCTCGCCATCGTGGTGAGTCCTGAGTCGATTGAATACCTGACCGGTCTCCGCTGGGACTTTCGCTTCTCACCTGTGGCAGCCCTTGGTGCTGACGGCCAGACGGTGCTGATCTGCCCAGACAAGCCCGTGACCTCAACGGCAATCGACGAGGTACGAACCTACGAAGCGAAATGGAAATCGACCCTCCGCAACGATCAGCGGGAGGCCTCATCCGCGATCCTGGCTGACTGGCTCACCAGTAGAAAGGCTGCTGGGCGGGTCGGCGTCGAGTTTTCTGCCTGTCCCCCTCACGTCAGTCAGCTCCTTCAGGAAGCAGAACTGGTCGATCTCGAACCCGAACTCCTGCGGTGCCGCCGCAAGAAGGATGCCGATGAAGTCGCCTGCCTCAGGCAGGCAATCGCTGCCACTGAGGCGATGTACCAAAAGGCTCGCGAGATTATCCGACCCGGCCTCAGTGAACTGGAGATGTTTTCGGCACTTCAGGCTGCGGCAGTTGAGGCCTGCGGTGAGATGCTCACCGGCACCGGAAATGACTATGCCTCAGGGGTCCGTGGAGGGCCGCCACGCGACCGCTGTTGCCAGGCGGGCGAGCTTTACATTCTTGATCTTGGCCCAGCCTACCGCGGCTACTTCGCCGACAATGCCCGAACACTGTCAGTTGACGGCCAGCCCACCGAGAGTCAACTGGCTGCCTGGCAGCATGTCTGCGGTGCGCTCGAACTGGTGGAGCGCCGTGGGAAAGCCGGAGTTCGTTGCCGGGACATCTACGCCGAGGTTGAAGACTGGCTTGGCTCGGCCACCGTCGGCAGCTGGTCAAGCCATCTCGGGCATGGCATTGGGCTTTCTGTTCATGAAACGCCACACCTGAACCCAAACTGGGATGACACGCTTGAAGTAGGAGATGTCATCGCCGTCGAGCCAGCCCTCTACGCTCCAGAACTCCAGTGTGGCATGCGAATCGAAAATGACTACCTCGTCACCGAGACGGGGCTTGAACTCCTGAGCCCCTTCCCGCTGGAACTCACCACCCCCTGAGCGGCTGACCACCAGACACCATGGTTTTGGCGGCACGGTGCCCCTGCCAGTCGCTCACGGATCGATCCCGGCCATGCCGGACCTCCTCCGCAGGCTGTGCCAAAGCCTGCCGCCACAGGAAGCGGCGACCGGCACCCCGGAAACCCCCTGGCGCTGCCGGGGGATGCCCCCTTCGGTGAAAAAGTCCAGCGATGGTTTTTTCAACGAACAGCCAGAATCGCTGAAAAATGCTGCCGTTTTCGCTTGAGCAGCTGAACCGGTACATTCAGGTACTCATGAATGCTCCGGCCCGAAAGGAAACTGATGACTGCCGCTGATCCCCTCGCCAGCACCCCCTGGCAACGCCTTGCCACTGACGTACTTTCCGGACGGCCGATCGACCGGGATGAGGCAGCTGCCATCCTTGCCTCGCCTGATGTCGAGATCCTTGATCTGTTAGCAGCCGCCTACCGGGTCAGGCATCGTTACTTTGGCAATACAGTCCAGTTGTTCTTCTTGATGAATGCCAAAAGTGGCCTCTGCCCTGAAGACTGTGGCTACTGCTCCCAATCGAAGGTGTCAGAAGCGGAGATCCCACGCTACAACTTGCTGTCCGTCCCCAAGTTGCTCGAAGCTGCCAAACTGGCTGCTGACCGCCAGTCAAAGACTTTTTGCATTGTCATCTCGGCGCGAGGCCCGAGCGAACGCGAAATTGACTTTGTCTGTTCAGTCGTGCCACAGATTAAACAGCAGTATGGGCTGAACGTCTGCGCCTGCCTGGGCCTGCTCTCTCCTGAACAGGCCACCAGGCTTGCCGCCGCCGGCGTTGACAAGGTCAACCACAACCTCAACACGAGCGAGCGGTACTACAACGAAGTCTGCAGCACACACACGTACGCTGATCGCATGGCCACGCTGGAGGCCTGCCGGTCTGCTGGCCTCCAACTGTGTAGCGGCGGCATCATGGGCATGGGTGAGACCGCTGCTGACCTGATCGACATGGCCTTTTCTCTACGGGAGATGAAGGTTGAGTCGATTCCTCTCAACTTCCTCAATGCCATCGACGGCACTCCGCTGGAGCATTCAAACCAGCTCACTCCACGCGATTGCCTGCGTGGTCTCGCCATGATGAGACTGGTGAATCCGGAGGCCGAGATCCGCATTGCCGGTGGGCGGGAAATTCACCTCGGCAGCCTCCAGCCGCTAGGGCTCTACGCTGCCAACTCAATCTTTGTCGGCGACTACCTGACCACGGAGGGCCAGTTGCCGGAGGCGGACTACCGCATGATTGAGGAAATGGGCTTCACCATCACTCAGGGCTCAGAGGCTGCCGAGCCCGCGCCCGTCTTTGAAGGAACCGCCGGCTAACGCCCGCTAGCTCCGCCGCGTCTGCAAGCAGTAACCGCTCTCTTAGCAGCAAGCCTGATTTACGGTGAGTCGCCTAGCGACATAAGCAGTTCTGCCATTTCACCGGCAGCATGCGTGAGGCTCTGCCGCCGGGCTTCTTCAATGCCCTCCCGAAGCGCCCGACGGGCATCTTCCGGCTGGCCATACTTCACCAGATGCTGGGCAGCCATCTGGTAGGCCGGCACATAGGGCGGCTCACCCCGAGCAAGCACCTGCAGGAGATCAATGGCCGCTTCCCACTCGCCATCTGCTTCCATCAGCAGGGCAAGGCTATACCGCAGGAAGACATCATCCGGCTCATCCTTGAGCATGGCTTCGATCTTCTGCCGCTTGGTACTCACCGTGCTTGCTCCTTCTAGAAAATGGCCTGCTGCAAACTCGACTGAGCCAGCAGGCATCGGGCAACCCCACCGCCCATCAGCCACTTCGACAAGTAGGGCTCAGCTGCCGACAACCGGCTCGAGCCCGTGGGCTGACTCCCAGGCGGCAATGGCATCGGTGTGCTGCATCGACAGCGAAATATTATCGAGACCTTCAAGCAGGCACCGCTGCCGGAAAGGCTCCACCTCAAATGAACGGGTAAAGCCTGCATCATCGGTGAGGCTGCAGTCGTTGAGGTCTATCCGTAGCCGGTAGTGCCCCTCAGCAGCCGCTGCCCGCCGGAAAAGCTCCTCCACGTCGTCCTCGGTAAGCCGAACCGGCAAGATTCCGTTGGAAAAGCAGTTGGAATAGAAGATGTCAGCAAATGTTGGGGCGATGACGGCCCGAAAGCCGTAGTCTGCAAGCGCCCAAGGAGCATGCTCTCGACTTGAGCCACAGCCAAAGTTCCGGCGGGCCAGAAGGATGGTGGCTCCTTCAGCCTCGGGCCGATTCAACTCGAACTGAGGATCGGGGGAACCGTCTTCCTTGAACCGCCAGTCATTGAACAAAAACTGCCCAAAACCAGTTCGCTCAATCCG
>RGBY01000165.1 GCA_009919445.1 Planctomycetia bacterium | reverse complement strand
GCGGCGACGGTAGACAACGAGGCCATGAGATTTTCCTCGGACGGCGAGTGAGTGAGACCGGCAGGTTCAGCGGAAAACGAACCTCTGTGGAGCGTAGTTGCCGAAAAACCCCATCGCAATGCGAAATTCGGCTGAAAAAAGGCCCTTTTCCCTTTCCTGGCGAACGCCAAGGCAGTCAGGAGGCCGCCTGAAAGCCCCCCCGGCGCCCCCGTGCCGGGCGGTCATCACGCCGCCCGTTTGAGATGGCAACCTGGGCACGCACCGCCCCTGGGCCGAGCAATTCTTCAAGTTCCGCCAACAGGCCTTCTGACCAGCGTACTTTCATGCCATCAACATCGAGCAGAGCTCGCCGACCATCAGCCAGTTCAATCACAAGCCGAATGGGCGTCTGCCCCTCATGTCGGCTGAGCACCTGTTTGAGGCGATCGAGCGTTTCGGCGTCGTGCGCTGCCTCCAAAACCTTGATATGAACGGCCCGCGCGGGACGGTTCCAGACATCAGCGACAGGTACGATCTCATTAATGATCAGGTTTGTCTCTTCACTGCCGGCCCGCCGATCAACTGAGCCTGCCACGATCACGACAGCGTCTGGCACAAGCAACTCTCCAACACGAGCATACTCCTCAGGCCAGCAGATGCTCCGCACAAGGCCGTCTATGTCCTCAAGATCAAACATGCCGTAGCGGGTGAACGTTGAACCGGGACGTGGCTGCTTCGTGTTTGAGAGTTTGAGCGCACCGACCAGCCCTCCCATGACAACCTCACTCTTTGGCTCCGCATTGGAGACATCATTCGAACCGTGGGTACAGACCGCCTGGAGGATTCCCCGGTACTCTGCGAGTGGATGACTATGGACGTAGTAACCAAGCACCTCCTTCTCGAATGATCGCATCTCCATGTCGGTCAACGGAGGAACATCCGGCAGGGTGGCCGCCGGCTCTTCTGCTTCTGGTTCAGCTTCTTCGAAAGCCGCAAAGAGATTTTTTTGGCCACTCTTGCGGTCAGCCAGTCGCGCGGCTCCAGCAGCCACCGCCCGTTCGATGCCGGCAAAAAGTGCTCCACGGTGGTCTTCTTCACCGAGAAGGCCATCAAGGGCACCTGCCTTCGCCAGGTTTTCAAGCGACGTCTTATTGACTGTCGAGCCATCAACTCGGCTGCAAAGATCGAACAGATCCCGATAGGGGCCATTGGCATTCCGTTCGGCGACAATCGCTTCAGCTGCCTGCCGGCCGCACCCCTTGATGGCCGTCAGTCCGAAAAGAATGTCTCCTGCGGATGAGGTGAACTCAACGTCCGAGCGATTGATGTCTGGCGGAACGACGGTAATACCCATCCGACGGCAGTCTTCAATGTGCTCGACGACTGAATCCTTCTTTTTGAAATTACGGCCCGGAATATCCCCGGTCAGCAGGGCCGCCATGAATTCCGTTGGGTAGTGGGTTTTCAAATAGGCTGTCTGCCATGCCAGGAGGGCATAGGCCGTAGAATGGCTCTTGTTGAAGCCATAGCCGGCAAATTTCTCAATCAGCCCAAACAGGCCTGACGCATCTGCCTTCGGCAGCCCCTTCTCCTGGGCTAGGTATAGGCCTTTGACAACTCAATGCCCCCAAGCCGCTCCAGAATCCGCATCACCTGCTCCTGGTAGACCATCACCCCGTGGGTCTCTTCCAGCACCTCCTTCATGACCGGATGCGGATACTCAGCCTGCTGGCGGCCATGCTTGACCGCCACGTAGTCGTCGACCATGCCTCCTTCAAGTGGCCCGGGGCGATAGAGCGCATTGACTGCAACGATGTCGCGAAAGTGATCGGGCTTCATCCGCTGTAACAGGTCGCGAATGCCACCACTTTCAAGCTGGAAGATGCCTTTCGTCTCACCCCGGCAAAGCAAGGCAAATGTCTCAGCATCTTCAAGCGGAAAGAGCAACGGATCGAGCCGCTTTCCTTGAGTTCGCTCAATGATCTCGATCGTCTTGGAGACAATGGTGAGATAGCGCAGGCCGAGAAAGTCCATCTTCATCAGGCCGGCTCGCTCGACGTCACCCATCGACCACTGGGTGATCACCTCTTCTTTGCCCGTGACCCGCTGCAAGGGGACATACTCAACGAGTGGTCTGTCTGCGATTACAACTGCCGCAGCATGCGTACCCACATTCCGGGCCAGCCCTTCAATACGACCAGCCAGATCGACAAGTTCCCGCGTCTGCGGATCGGCCTCACAGGCCTCTGCCAACTGGCTCCCAGGAGCAGTCGCCTCAGCGAGCGAGATGCCCAACTGATCGGGGACGAGGGAAACGATCTTATCGACCTGCGGAATCGCCATCCCCAACGCCCGTCCAACATCGCGGATCGCTGCTCGGGCAGCCAACGTGCCGAACGTCCCGATCTGGGCAACATTGGCCTCACCGTACTTCTGCTTGACGTAGTCGATGACCTCACCACGCCGCTCCTTGCAGAAGTCGATATCGATATCGGGCGCTTCCAGCCGATTGACGTCGAGGAACCGTTCAAAAAGCAGGTCGTATTCCAACGGACAGACATGGGACAGATAGAGCGCGTACGCGACCAGAGCCCCGACGCCGCTGCCACGAGCCGATGCGGGAATGTCGCGATCCCGGGCATGCCGAACAAAATCCCAGACAATGAGGAAGTAACTGGCAAAGCCGAGCGTATTGATGACGCCAAGTTCTCGCTCAAGCCGGTCCATGACGTCCTGATGGAGCGTTCCCCCTGGGGCATCTGCCCAGCGTTTTGGCACATCGGCATACCGCTGCCGTAACCCCTGGAGGCAGAGGTCAAGCAACTCCTCAGACGCCGTTCGGCCAGCCGGAAGATCAAAGCCAGGAAAGTGTCGCTTGCCGAGGTCCAATTCAATCGAAACTGAGTCAGCGATTTCCTGGCTTCGACCGACAGCACCAGCAACCCAGTCTCGATCATGCCCCTCAAACGCTTCGTACATCTCAGCCGGACTTTTGAGATAAAACTCGGTGGAGTCCATCCGCATTCGTGAGGCATCGTTCCGATAGCGTCCTGTATTGACGCAGAGCAGGATGTCCTGGGCTTCGGCATCCTCGCGATTCACGTAGTGGCAGTCACAGGTCGCCACCGGTGGAACACCCAGCTCCCGAGAAATGTCGATGGCCGCATCGGTGACCTGCCGCTGGATATCAAGACCGTTGTCCTGCACCTCGATGAAGTAACGATCACCGAAGACCTTTTGGAACCAGCCGGCAACCTGCCGCCCCTGATTGAGTGACTCCTGCTGCTCACGGGAAGAACCAATCAGCGAACGGCTGAATTCGCTGGAGAGGCAACCCGACAGGCATACCAGACCCTCAGCATGGGACTCAAGAATTTCCCGATCGATGCGAGGCTTGAAGTAGAAACCTTCCAGATAGGCCTTGGTTGCCAGTTGCAGCAGGTTGGCAAAACCGGTCCGGTCGCGGGCAAGCAGCGTGAGGTGATAACTCGCCTCTTTCTGGCTCCCAGCATCCTTTTGAAACCGACTGCCAGGCGCGATATAGGCCTCATACCCAATAATCGGATTGAGGCCTGCCTTCTTGGCCTTGTTATAGAACTCGAGAGCCCCGTGCAGATTGCCATGATCGGTGATCGCCAGAGCATTCATGCCGAGCTCGGCCGCCCGACCCACGAGCCGATCAATCGAACTCGCGCCGTCAAGCAGGCTGTAATGGCTATGGCAGTGCAGGTGTGCAAACGGGCGGGAGGCAGTCGATTCCATCGGCGGGCGCATCCATGGGCATCGCGAGGGAGGGAAAACGGGACCGGCATCGGCCCACAACTCAAAATCAATCGGCGGGGGGCTCGGCAACCAGACGCAGCAGTTCAGCCAATCGTGCCTGAAGGTCGAGTAGCCCCTGCCACGGGGCAAAGTCGATCTCAACCTTTTCGTGGCCCGGCCGCATCACGGCCCCGTCGGCTGTTTCACGGAGGACTGCCTGGATGTAGTCAAGCAATTCACTGAGTTCTGCCGACTGAGCCGGACTCAAGCCTTCGGGCAATGGCGGTGGGCCACCCGGTAGCAACGGCAGCTTTGCCTTGCCCAGGTCTTCAATCACGTCTGACTGATTGAGCGAGGCTCTTTCCATCCGCCGCTGCATGGCCCGCGCCCGATCCCCTTCGTCGGCTGGGATCCGGGCTGCCATGTCGGCAATTCGGCGATCGATATCGCTATGGGAACCAACCAAAAGCACTGAGCGGCCGAGGGCAATCATGTCACCATCACGCAGAATTCGGACATGGATCTCCTCACCGTTCACCTTTGTCCCGTTGGTGCTGTCCAAATCAGTGAGCACGATCTTCTGATTATCTGACTGGAGTTTGAGGTGATAACGACTAATTCGCTCATCGTTGAGCTGAATGGTGTTGCCCTCCTCCCGGCCGATGGTGACCGGCGTCGGCACGGCTCCGTAGATTTTTCCCCGGTCGGCTCCGTGCAAAACGCGAAGGGTGACGTGAGGCATGGCAGCAGCCTGCGAGGGCGGGGTGGGGCGAACAGCGAAGTAGTTCCGGAATACCTAATGTCGCCCACGCATCCGATGGGGTCAACGCACCTCCCCGAACCAAGGAAAGAAAACGCCCCAGCCCACATTTCGGGTGGCGAAGGCCTTCCCGCCGCGAGAAACGAGCCAGTCGCCCTCGCCGCATTGACCTGCTACGATGTCGCCAGCGCGTCCGTAGCTCAATTGGATAGAGCATCGGTCTTCGGAACCGAGGGTTGGGGGTTCGAGTCCCTCCGGGCGTACTCTGGCCTCGCCGTCCTTTCGTCTTCGCCGCTCTCCGCCTTTCTGGCGGCGTAGAACCAGTCGCCGGAACTCGGCACACGCTGCCGCATCTGGAAAGCGAAGTGGGGCTTCTCTTTTAAATTCGCCTCTAGATTCGCTCTGGGGATTCGCTTCTGGGCTTGCTGTGCTGGTTTATCGCTTTCAGGGTTGCTCTTTGCCCTCGGACCTCTGCCCGCTCGCCATCTCCCCGGTAATGATCGAAACGACGCTCCCGCTTTCGTCATAGAACTCGATGCGTCCCGCACGGGTACCAGGACGCGTGCCGATGGCAATCGTCTCAACGCCATCAGCGTCCTTGATTTCAATACGGCCCCCACCGGCATCGACCACGCGGCCCATGTGCAACAGCACCGTGCCATCATCCGTTTCGACAACAATCTCCCGGCATCGCACCTGAGCCGCTGAAAGCACATCCAACGCAAGGTCTGCCTCAGATGGTGGCGCTGCTCGCATCGCCAGCCCAATGGCAAGCAGCAGCAGGGGATAGACCGTCCAACGCTCACGGCTACTCATACAACCTGGGTCCTCCTGATAGAGTCCTGCTGAAAAAGGATCGCGGCGTCCCCAACTCAGTCACCATGAAGTTTGCGGAGCCGCCCCGAAAGCCGCAGGATCAACTGCACCCGCTCAAAAACATCAAGCCAATCTGCCACGACCGCGGTGATCGCTTCTTCTGCAGGAGCCACCAGCCCCGTCGGGCAACTGCTGCCAAGCTGTTCCTCAACTGCCCTTCGGTAGGCTGCCAGGGTGCGGTCACCATGAAAGACCACCGGGTGGAAGTCCTCACTTAAGAACAGA
>RGBY01000164.1 GCA_009919445.1 Planctomycetia bacterium | reverse complement strand
TGGGGGAGGAAGGGCAGATCTGAGACATCCCGGAACACTGGCTTGTACCAGCGATCGCAGCTGTTCCCTAGGGCGATTCCGGGAACCGAGGCCCTTCCGGTGATTTTTCCAGCCAGGATCGGTATGACTGTGGCTGCACGCCTTTACCCTGCTTCTTCATTTTTGCCATGTTCCTCGCCGACCTGCTTGTTGTTTTTGCGGTCACGGCGGTGGTCGTCTTCGTCTTTGGGCGGTTTCAGATTCCCAGCGTGATCGGCCTGCTCGTTTCGGGGGTGGTGGTAGGGCCGTACGGCCTTTCCCTTGTCGACGATATCGAGAGTGTCAAGCTGCTGGCTGAGATCGGCGTCGTGGTGCTCTTGTTTACCGTCGGGCTTGAGTTTTCGATGTCACGGCTGCTGGTCATGCTGCCGCTGATGCTCAAAGTAGGTCTGCCGCAGATCATTGGCACCACGTTGTTGGTGGCGGCCGCCAGCTGGTGGTATGTCGGGACGCTGCCACAGGCCATTTTTGCCGGGCTCTTGGTGGCGATGTCGAGCACGGCCATTGTTTTGAAGCTGTTGGCTGATCGCAGCGAGACGGGCACTCCACCAGGCCGGGTCGCCATTGCCGTGTTGTTACTGCAGGACCTGCTGGTGGTACTCGCCATGCTGGCCGTGCCCCTCCTGGCAGCGGCCGCTGGTGTGCAGCCTGCTGCTGATGCCGACGGTTTGCATGCGGCTTCGCACGCTGAACCCCTCTTCACCAATCCCCTGCTGGCCGTTGCCGCAGGGCTGGCTGTGGTGGTGGCGGTGTTGGTGGCTGGCCGCCGGGTGATCCCCCGGGTGCTCCATGCGGTGGTGCGGCTTCGCAACCGAGAACTCTTCTTGATCGTGCTGGTACTGATCTGTCTGGGCACAGCGGCCATCACTGCCAGAGTGGGCCTGTCGCTGGCGCTGGGTGCCTTCCTGGCGGGCCTTGCCCTCTCAGAAAGTGAATATGGCCATCAGGCCTTCGCGGAGGTGCTGCCCTTTCGCGATACGTTGGCCAGCCTGTTTTTTGTTTCGGTCGGCATGCTGCTTGATATCTCGTTTGTTGTTGGCCACCTGGGGCTGGTCCTGCTCATCGTGGTCATCATTATGTTGACCAAGCTGATGGTGACGACCATCCCTGCCCTGGTGGCAGGCTTTCCCCTGCGAACCGCGCTGCTTGCCGGCGGCACGATTGCCCAGGTGGGCGAGTTCTCGTTTGTCCTCGGGTCGCGTGGGGCTGAGGTGGGTCTGCTGGCCGCCGCTGAGTATCAGGCCTTTCTGGCAGTTGCCGTCATGACAATGGCCGCCACCCCTGTGGTGACGAGCCTGTTGCCTTGGCTCTGTAATCGGCTGGCCCGCAGCCGGCGCATCGGGCGGCTCTTCCAAGAGCCTCCACCGCCGACAGGTTCCCAGCTGCAAGACCATGTCGTCATTGCCGGCTTTGGCGTGAATGGTCGCAACCTCGCCACGGCGCTTACTGAGTTTGGAGTTCCGCATGTCATTCTGGAGCTCAACCCAGAGACCGTCCGGCGGGAGCGGGCGGCTGGTCTCGATATTCGCTACGGTGACTGCACCCGAACGGCCATTCTGGAACATGCCGGCATCGGCCGGGCCCGGGCCTATGTGGTGGCCATTTCTGATCCGGCCAGTGCCCGACGGAGTGTGCGGGTGGCTCGCGACCTTGCTCCTGACCTGCAGATTTTTGCCCGCACGGAATACTTGGCCGAGGTCGACGAACTGCGGCTGTTGGGAGCTGACGTCGTGGTGCCGGCTGAGTTTGAGACAGCCCTTTCGCTGTTCGAGCGAGTTCTGGGCATTTACGATGTGCCGGAGGAGACCATCGACGATCTGGTCGACCAGCTGCGGCTGGAAAACTACGGTGTGCTGCGAGGCAACATTCGTCGGCTGCCACTTCGGGAAGATGGCCTGCCAGAATTGCTCGATCAGATTGGTCGCTGTCGGATTCCCCCGCGAAGCATGGTGGTGGGCCATTCGATCGGCGAGCTGGGTATCCGCGCAGCCACCGGCGTGACCATTATTGCCGTCCGTCGGGCCGGCCAGCTGATCCGCAATCCGGCTGCCGATTTCAGGCTGGCCGGTGGCGATGAACTGTCATTCGTGGGGAGCCGTGAAGAACGGGCTGCCGCCCGGGCCATGGTGCTGCTGACACCACACGGGCAGTCACCAGACGAGACTGAGCCTTCCTGAAGAAGCGGCCGTCAGGGTTTGAAGAACTGTTGGAGCTCGAGCCAATCCTGCAGCCGGTCTGGCCAGCTGGCGAGGTGCGGGTGCGTGGGTGCCAGGCCGAGTCCGTGCCGGCCCGGCTGATAGACATGCAGTTCAGCTGGAACCCCGGCCTTGCGGCAGGCCAGATAGAAGCCGACAGCATTCTCTGCGGGGACGCCAGCGTCTTCATTGGTCTGAAAGATGAATGTCGGTGGCGTCTCAGCGGTCACCCGACGATCGGTGCTGAGTTGCTCAGCCAGGGCATCATTGTCTGCCGGCCCCAACAGGTTTTTCCGTGAGCCGCGATGGGCGTGCGGGGCATGCATGGAGATCACGGGATAGCAGAGGATGGCCAGATCAGGACGGCCGCTGACGGCATCGACAGCATCTGGTTCTGGCCCGGGCAGTGTCGCCTGCTCATTGAAGAGCGTTGCTGCCATCGAGGCTAGGTGACCACCGGCTGAGAAGCCCATGATGGCAATGCGGTGCGGATCAATCGCAAACTCAGCAGCCTTCGAGCGAACCAGCCGGATGGCCCGCTGCACGTCGATCAGCTGTGTTGGATAGTGATGGCCCTGCCGACCCAGGCGGTAGTGCAGCACGAAGGCAGTCGTGCCCAGTTTTGTCGCCCAGGCGGCGACATCCGCGCCCTCGTGACCAACAGCCAGCCCCCCGTAGCCCCCGCCAGGGCAGATCACCAGCGCCGACCCGTTGGCCCGGTCTTTTTCAGGCACGTAGAGATCGAGAAACGGCTGCGGCTCATCTGGAGCAGCGGCTGCCTTTGGGGCAGGCCCGCTCCACAGGGGCAGCTGCGGTGGTCCGGCCGGTTCAGCAGCGGTCACGTTGACGGGAACAGCAGTGAGGAAACTCAACAGCAGCAAAATCAACAAGGTTCGCCGGGGCATGAACGTTCCTTCGTTTCTCAAAGTGATTGATAAACACATGGGTGGCTTAGGAAGTTGGCGGCGGCAGTCTGGAGCCAGATCAGCGCGAGGCTGGGGAAGCCAGCGAGGAGTGGGCAGCTGCGCAGACAAAAATCGTCATAATCCTATCATAGAAAACTTTTTGCCTGTCCGATTCCGTTGATACGACCGGTTGTTTTTGGACCCTCGCCAAAAGCCGGTCTGGTTTTCTCAATGAAACGGGAATTGTGACGTGCTTTCATCCTTTTGGCCCTTTTGTTCGCAAACGCAGTCGGGAAACTGCCCTGCTGTTGACCTTTGGCTTTGGCCTGGTGGCCGCTCAGGGAATGGCCGCTGATCCAGTCGAGGGTCCCATCTTGCCGGCGGCTGGGCCTCAGCCGGTCTCAGTACTTGCCGAAGAGGGAGCAGCCGGACAGCTCGATGAACGCAGCGGTAGTCTCTCTGACGTTGGCGCCAGCAACACCGATACCGTGCCGGCTGGCCGCGAGCCAACGATGTAGGAACTGCTCGATCGCATCCAGCAACTCGAGAGTGAACATGACACGCTCGAAGTCGAGCACGATACCTTTCGCGGTCGGTTTAGTGAACGGGGTGATCTTGGCCAGATGATCCGCCGGTCGGCATCGGCCCCAGTTCTCGATGAACGCAGCGGCAGTCTTTCGGGTGTTGGTGTGAGCAATACCGACGTACTCTCAACCGGCGAAGATTCCTATGGGCTTGGCTATGACGGTGGCTTCTACTTCAACCCGGATGATCCCGAAAAAGATCCCTACTCCATGAAGTTGAATGGCCGGATGCAGTTCCGGTACATCGGCTTTGCCCGGTCACAGCAGACGTGGACAGACTCTGCCGGAACGGTCCTGCCAATCGACAATCGAAGCGACTTCGAAATTGAACGTGGTCGGCTTAGCTTCAAGGGGTTCATTCTCGACCCTGACCTCCAATACTTCATCAACTTCGACTTTGATACAGATGATCGAGACCAGGTGATCATCCACGACTTCTGGGTAAACCGGAAGTTTTCTGACGCCCTCAATGTTTTTGTTGGCAAGGCATTCGTCCCTGGGTCCCGAGAGTGGCTCAACGGTTCGACCACCACGCGTCTTGTTGACCGTACCCTGGCCTGTACCTTTTTCCGCCCTGACCGAACGGTGGGGATCTGGGCAGAGGGTGAGTATCTCGAAAACCGTTACTACCGGGCCATGATCGGCGACGGCTTCAACACCACCGGACGAAAGACAAACGCCACGGAAATCGACGGCAACTTCGTCTACTCAGGGACCACCTGGTGGGATGTCAGTGGGAACCATGGCCGTGGCTACTCTGACCTAGAAGACCACGACAACTCCGCGATGGAGATCGGCACCAGCTTTACCTACGGGCAACAGGACGGCCCGGGTCCCTTCGAACAACCCCGAATCGAGCAGAACTTTGTCCGGCTGGCTGACGGCACACGGGTGACGACGCCTGACGTCATCTTCCCTGGGGTTACGGTCGACCAATATGACATCGCCCTCTGGGCGGTGGATGCAGCCTGGAAGTGGCGTGGCTGGAGCTTTGATATGGAGTACTACTTCCGGCAGTTGAGTAACTTTGCCGGCAAGTACAACAGTGGGCCCAATGATGGTCAGCAGGCAGTGGTGCCGTCCGAAGTGATTTACAATCATGGCTTCGGCATGGAGGCCGGGTACTTCCTGATCCCGAAGCGGTTTGAGGTCAACTTCCGCACCTCGCAAATCTATGGCGACTATGGCCCCAGCCGTGGCTATGCCGGTGGGGTCAACTGGTTTGTCAACGGCACGCACAACTACAAGTGGTCCTTTGACGCCACCCAGCTCTACGGTTCTGCTGCCACCAACAGCGGCCCAAACTATGTCGCCGGCCAGACCGGCGTGCTCTTCCGCATGCAACTCCAGGCAGCCTTCTAGCAGACGGCAGCTTTTCCCGCAGATGAGAAGTCTGCGATCACAGGACGTGATGATCGACGAACCCCGGAAACCCGACTCGGTTCCGGGGGTCGCTCGCGTCAACCTGCTCTCGCCTGCCTTCGCCGGCGGGCGGAGGAGGCCTGTTCCCCCGGTCAGTCTTTAGGCCGCATGCTGCTTGAGGAGTTCGAAGGGGACAATCTCGAGAGCCTTGTCGCTGGTTGCCGCCAGCACGACCCCGGGGGCACAGCCCGCCTGGAAAGCCTCCAGCCAACGGGCCGCACAGAGGCACCAGCGATCCCCCGGTACAAGCCCCGGGAAACTGTATTCCGGCCGTGGTGTTACCAGGTCATTGGCATCGACCCCGTCAATGAGCCAGGCCAAGGGTGTTCCGTCAGGAAAATCTGTGGTATAGATGTTGATTAGATAGCTGTCTCCCTCGGCAACATTGGTAATGCCCAGCGGAGTTGTTGTTAGGACGATGGCTCGTCCCTGGCTATTGTCATAGACTGTTACCGCGGCACTAAGATTAGCATCCAGGGCATAGCTGTCTGATTTGAGAATCTTGAAGGTAAAGGTTTGC
>RGBY01000163.1 GCA_009919445.1 Planctomycetia bacterium | reverse complement strand
CCCTCTCGATAACCGAGATTTTCAGGCGTCTCACAAAATGGATGCTGCACCACTGTCAGCAGCCTGTTTACTGGCTCAAGATCACCAGACTCGGCAGCCGCCAATGCTTCTTCAACGCGATCATTTCTTGGGATGATGACGGGATTGACCAGCCGCATTCGTGACGCCGCCTGAGCAACCGACCTTGGCTCGCTGTCAAGTCGGGTCCTCCACCGCTTCAGCCACAGCTTGAAAGCAGGTTCTGAGAGCGGCCCAGAAACCTGGCTGTCTGATTCCAATAGGTGTGCAAGCCCAACAAAGGTGGACGTGAAATCGGCCTGCGTCTGCTGCATCACCTCAAGAAGGGATGCAAAGAGATCGGCATCTTCTTCTTCCGGCACCGAAAGTCCGAGTTTTGATCGTGCCCCAGCGAGATGCTCTCGAGCGTACCGATCTGGAAATCGCTCTAAAATTTCCATCACTTTTTCAACTGCCTGCTCCTGTGTCTGTTCACCTTCCTTGATCAGCAACGGCAACAGGGCTTCGGCAAGCCGAGCCAGATTCCACTGGGCGATTGCTGGCTGATTGCCAAAGGCATACCGGCCACCATGATCAATCGAACTGAAAACAGTGTCCGGATGATAGCTGTCAAGAAAGGCGCACGGGCCATAGTCAATTGTCTCGCCTGATACTGTCATGTTGTCCGTGTTCATCACCCCATGGACAAATCCCACAAGCATCCACTTGGCAAGAAGGCTGGCCTGCCGTTCGACCACAGCCTCCAAAAATGCCAGCACCGGTTCATCGGCATCTACCAGATCGGGATCATGACGAATGAGCGTGTAGTCAAAGAGTGCGGCCAGCAGGCGGGTGTCTCCCATGCCCGCTGCAAACTGAAACGTGCCAACGCGAATGTGGCTGGCCGCCACCCGAGTCAGCACCGCCCCGGGCAAAGGCTGCTGCCGCTGCACGCTCTCGCCTGTTGCAACAACAGCCAGACTTCGCGTGGTCGGAATACCAAGTGCCGACATCCCCTCGCTGATGATGTATTCCCGCAGCATCGGCCCAAGCACGGCCCGGCCATCACCTCCACGGGAATAGCGGGTCCGACCCGATCCCTTAAGCTGGATATCAGCACGTTGGCCATTGGGCATCAGGTGTTCACCCAGCAAAATTGCCCGGCCATCACCGAGCATGGTGAAATGGCCGAACTGATGGCCAGCATAGGCTTGAGCCAGCGGATCGGCACCGTCGGGCAGGGCGTTACCAGCGAAAATTGGCGGCCCGTCAGCCCGGAGGCGATCGGCATCAAGCCCCAGCATCTCTGCCAATGGCTCATTCAGCACCGTCAGCCCTGCATGCCGCACTGGCAGCGGCTGCTCACGGGTGAACAGCAACTCTGGCAGCCGCGCGTAGGAATTATCAAACCGCCACCCAATGGCTGAATTGGTTCCAGCGTTTTCCGTCACGTCTGCCTCTCCAGCTGTTTATGCTGCTATTCGATTAGATGCCAATCCAGTACCCGCAGCCTATCATCTCGCCAGCATCGTTTGGGTGCCTTAATTTACTTCATGCCTTACCGATCACTGACTGCCTGTTCGTTGTTAGTAAGAGAGAACCAAGTCAGGACGCGTCCACTCGCACTCGTCACTGGTGATCTCTTCGCTGATGAGCAACCCTTTGATTTCCCTCCGCAATCTGCCGCAAGATCGTTTCAGATAGGCTTTTGACATGCCTGCCCCTCCTCGCCATCTTTTCGTCTACGGGACACTGCGGCCGGCTCTTGCCTCTGGTGAGTCTCGCCGCCTCATCCACGGATTGCATGTAACAGGAAATGCCACCGTGCCTGGTCGGCTCTATGACCTCGGCGACTACCCGGGGCTAACCGCCGGCCACGGCCTTGTCCACGGCGACGTACTCGAGATTGACCAGCCGGAACGACTCACTGCTCTCGATGCGTATGAAGAGTGCGGCGGCCCGCAGCCGCTCTTCTATCGGGAGCAAGCAGTTGCGACATTTCCTGATGGCCAGTGCCTGCCCGTCTGGATTTATCGGTACGGCCAATCAATCCAAAACGCCCAGTTGCTGCCCCACGGCGACTACGCCCGCCAGTGGAAGGCAGCCCGGGGCTGATGGCCCCTAACTCGCGGGAAACCTAAGGTCGATCTGGGCGGCAACCCCGCAAGACTGGCTTGAACGACTGACTCCTGATGAGGCATTCGCTGCCATCGACTGCCCTCTTTTCAGGCTTTTGCAGAAAATGCTTGAATGACAGTCCTCATTTTTTAGGATGTTTCTGTGATTCGGCTGGATGGTACGCAGTTTGCACAGTTTGGATCGAGTTGCCTGAAGCCTTTCAGACACCGACCAGGCGGCTGCATCCAACCGGTACTCACATCGGCCCTTCATTAGGCCCTGCCGGCAGTATGCAGATCGATGTCGCGTCGTCCTGCGGTCGACAGGCTCTTCCCGTTTCCGACCCTTTTTTGAAGTAAGGACGAGCTTCAGTCATGAGCACGAAGTCAAAACTTGAGTACATCTGGCTAGACGGATATCAGCCCACCCAGAGCCTGCGATCCAAAACCCGCATTGAGAAGGACTTTGGCGGCACACTCGCCGAATGCCCGATGTGGTCGTTTGATGGCAGCAGCACTGAACAGGCCTCCGGCGGAGACTCCGATTGCCTGCTCAAGCCAGTTGCAATCTATCCTGATCCGCTCCGCAAGAATGCCTACCTCGTAATGACCGAGGTCCTTAACGCCGACGGCACTCCACATGAGTCAAACGGTCGTGCCACCATCGAGGACGACGAAGACTTCTGGTTCGGCTTCGAGCAGGAGTACTTCCTCTGGTGCACCAAGAACAACAACCCTCCGGGCTTCCCTGCCGGTGGCTATCCGAAGCCACAAGGCCCGTACTACTGCTCGGTCGGCGCTGCCAATTCTCATGGCCGTGACTGTGTGGAAGAGCATCTCGACGCCTGTCTGGAGGCTGGCCTCAACGTGGAAGGCATCAACGCCGAGGTCGCTGCTGGTCAGTGGGAATTCCAGATTTTCGCCAAGGGTGCGAAAGAAGCTGGTGACCAGATTTGGGTTGCTCGCTATCTGCTGGAGCGGATTGGCGAGACCTATGGGTACGCCATTGAGTGGCACCCCAAGCCGCTCGGCAAGACCGACTGGAACGGCTCCGGCATGCATGCCAACTTCTCCAATGAACTGATGCGGACCTGTGGCGACAAAGAAGTCTTCACCAGCATTTGTGAAGGCTTCGGTGGCGTCGTTGATCGACACATCAGCGTCTATGGCGCAGACAACGACCAGCGGCTGACCGGCCAGCATGAGACCCAGCGAATCGATCAGTTCAGCTACGGTGTCTCCGATCGTGGTGCCTCCATCCGGATTCCGGTTGGCACCATCGAGGATGGCTGGAAGGGTCGGCTGGAAGATCGTCGGCCAGCATCCAACGCCGATCCCTACAAGGTTGCCGCGGCGATCATCAAAACGGTGAAGGAAGCGACCAGCACGGTCTCGGCCTGAGCGGATCGCCCCCTCGAGGAATGAGAAAAGCCTCCCGGAGCAACCTGCCCCGGGAGGCTTTTTCTATGGCATCAGTTCCAACCTTATTCTGAAAACTCAACCAGCCGCAGGGCTTCAAGCAACTGCCGCATCGTCTGATAGCGATCGCCTGGATTTTTGCTGATCGCGGTCATGACCACCTCGTCAAGTGCGGCCGGCACATCCTTGCTTCCCGACACGGCCGATGGGGGCGGTGGATGATCATGAATGATGTTGTCAAACGTCTCCTGAATGACCCGGCCGCGGAATGGCTCCCGCAGGGCGATGGCCTCGTAGAGCACGACGCCCATACTGAAGATGTCGCTCCGCTCATCGACGGTTGCTCGATTGACGTTCACCTGCTCAGGGGACATATAAAGTGGCGTGCCCGGCCGGTCACCTGCCATCGTGAGTGCCTGCAATTGCTCTTCCTGTTGCTTGAGCAACTGCGGGTGCAGCGGGGCATCATCGGGCTGCCCCCAGACCTTGGCGACGCCCCAGTCAAGCAGGATCACTTCACCAAAGTTCCCCACCCAGATGTTTTCGGGCTTCACATCTCGATGAATCACCCCGCGGGCATGGGCGTACATCAAGGCAAGACCAGCTGTCGCCACAATCTCAACCCGGCGACGCAGGGGAAAATCGGCTACCGTCTGCGGGTCTTGCTGGGCCACCCGAGCCAGAATGGAGAAGAAATTTTCTCCAGAAATCCGCTTCATGGTGAAGTAGAGCCCCTGCCGGTGATCCCGGCCGATTTCATAGACGGGCACCGTGTTGGGGTGCTGGAGCTGGGCCGTGATGCGAGCTTCTCGGAGCAGTCGCCGGTTTTCCTGACGGTCGACCAGAAACTTCGTCAGCAAACTTTTCATGACGACCGTTCGGCCCGTAACCTGATCAAAACAGGTTCGCAAGACCGCCGAACCGCCCCGAGCCATCTCCCGAAAACCGGTATATTTATCGATCCCTTCCGGCAAAACTTTCGGTAGTTTGAAGTCGGTGGCCGAGAGGAAAATAGGGCCTTGTCCGTCGGCTGGCTTGGGCATGGTTTAGCTCCTGGCACCATTTGGCATGGTCTGACTGCCAGTGGGAAGGAAACGTTTTCAAGAGCAGAAATGATGAACCGCGTCAGACACAGTTTACTTGGCATGCCCTTCCGTCGCACTATCAACCACGTGGTCCTGAGCATGGCCCTCGCCTCATCCTGCATCGCAGCCGAATTAGTCGTTACCGGCCATCGGGGCGCTTCGGCCGTGGCTCCAGAAAATACGCTGGCTGCTTTCAGGCAGGCCTGGCAAGAAGGAGCAGATGCCGTTGAAGGTGACTTTCGGCTGACTCTCGATAACCAGATTGTCTGCATCCATGATGCCAATACCCAGCGGGTCACCGGCACGGCGAGAACTGTTGCCGACTGCACACTTGCCGAGCTTCGTCAGCTTGACTACGGATCCTGGAAAAACGCTCGCTTTGCCGGTGAGACCTGCCCAACTTTCACCGAGGTATTCGGCACGCTGCCGAAAGATGGCCGGTTTTTCGTCGAACTGAAGACTGGTCCAGAAATCGTTTCACCCCTCAAGGCGGAAATCGAACGCCTCCCCACCGGCTCCGCTGAGCAGCTGATTCTTATCGCCTTCGATCTCGAGACGGTCCTCGCCTGCAAACGCCTTCTGCCTACCATCACCACCCACTGGCTAACCAGTTTTCGAGAAACGAGAAAAGGTTCGGGGAAATGGCGGCCAACGGCGGCGGAGATTGCCACTACCGTCAGCCGCCTCGGAGTTGATGGAGTAGGCCTGCAGGCAAACCAGGAGCAGCTCACTGACCGTTTTTTCCAAGAGCTCCAGGCTGGGGGTGTCCAGCAGGTTCATGTCTGGACCGTTGACCAGCCGCAGGATGCGGCGTTCTTTCGTGCCCAAGGGGTGATGGGAATCACCACCAATCGCCCAGCCGCCATCAAGAAGAGCCTGCGGCTCCCCTGACAACGCTCAGCCATCATCTCCGGAGAGGCCGTCTTTCCGCTGCCGCCGTCGCCGCCTGCGTTTTCGTTGCCGTTCTTGCGACGCCAGTGCGCGGCGAGCGACCCGGTCTTGAGCCTCAGTCGCCTCTGCCTCGGTCGCCACCCCCATGCTTACCAGCATGC
>RGBY01000162.1 GCA_009919445.1 Planctomycetia bacterium | reverse complement strand
CCCCCGGTTTCCACCGGGGGCTTCCCACGCATCACACCAGAAAGCCGCGAGCGGAAATAAGACCAACGTGGGCCCATCCCGCCAAAGCCGCGAGCGGACAGCACGCCGCAAGGCACCCCACCCCAGTCACCGATGGAAGCAAACCGGGCCCTGGACGCCGCGTGTATTACCTGACTGGGCTTCCATTTGGCTGGTCAGCGACGCGAATTGCTGGCTGGGCAGCCCGACGAAGTTGATCGAGAAGACCGACGAACTGGGCATAGTCCTGATCATCAAACTTGCCCGACAGCACGCTCTGCACCCGGCCGGCCGTGTCGAGAACAACGATGTTTGCTTCCCCCGGAATGATCCCAAACATGCGTTCCAGTGATCCCTCAAAGTCGAGCCAGACCGGCACCTGGGGTGAATCTTTCCGCATCCGCGCCCTCACTACTGGCCGCAGGGCACGGGGCACCTCGGTCAGTGAGGCCACGGGCACTACCTGCACATCAGGAACAGGCACACCCGCTGGCCAGCCCGCCAGGCCTACGACCGGCTGAGTCGACCAGGCCTCTGCCGCAGGCTGCCCCGCCGTCGGATGAAAATGCAGGTGCAGCTGCCGCCCGAGCGCGAGTGCTGCTTCAGCACCATGCCGTTCCGCGTAAACAAGCACCACAACATTGCCCCGAGAAGCCGCCGTGCTACAGGACGTGCCAAATTGGTCTTCCATCTCAATATTCATCGCCCGGTCAGCAGCACCAGCCGCCGGAACCAAGCCGCCGATTAAGAGAACGCCTATCCAAGCAGCAGAGAACCACACACGGAAACCAGACATAACAAAGCCTCACAGACGCGGGACGTGTTTCAGGCAGCCAGTCGCTGACTGGCAGGGGATGTTTCAAAGGCCAGCAGATCCTCTGCTGATTCATCATCCGGTAAAGCAGCCGCAGAGCTTCCCGGCCGCAGCAGGCCCAGGACCGCCGGCAGAAAAACAAGTGATGTGATCGTGCAGGTCGTCACCCCAAGGGTGAGGAGACGGCCGAGGCTTTCGAGCCCTTTGTGGCTGGCCACCATCAGGGCACCAAACCCGAGGATTGTTGTCAGAGCATCAACTAAAACGGCATTGGCGGTTGAGGCACTGATGGCATAGGCCCCGGGCCGCTCGAGGGCGTCGTGCACAATATGCACCCCATAGTCGACCGCAATGCCGAGAATCAGCGGGATGCCAATCAGATTAGCCGGGTTCAGGTCGATGCCGAGCAGGCCCATCAGGCCCAGTGTCAGCGCCATCCCAACAGCCAGCGGCAACGCCGCCAGCAGCGAGTGGGTGAGGCTCCGAAAATCGATCCATAGCACCGCAATGATGACAATCAAGGAATACAGCGCCGCCTGTTCGTAACTTCGCTTCATCTCCAAGGAGGCCTCATAGGCCTGCAGTGGGTTACCAGTGGCCTTCGGGTCGACGCTTCGCACATCACCGACAAACCGCTCAAGCGCATCAAAATTCCAGATGTCGCCACGCCCATAGATTTTCAGCAGATGCTTGCCGCTGGAGCCGACGAAGCGGTCCACCAGACTTGGAGGCAGGTCATCGAGGGAGGGCGGAACCGGGTCAGAGACAGCCGCCAAGGCATGCAGCCGGCTGAGGAGTTCTCCTGCTGAGCGTTGCTGAAAGACAGCCAAGGCGCGATAGCATTCCTCTGGCCCCATCCGCCGCAAGGTGTCACGAGCCCGCTCCAGATGCCAAGCGGCCCGCATGCCCCCGGGACGTTTCGCGGCCTCCACCTGAGCCCAGCCCAGGGTTTCGCCCAACGAGTCGAGCCGATCAAGCGGAATCTGCGGTGGCCGTTCCGGAAGCCCTTCCAGCCGACTGCCGATCTGTTTGATCAGCGGCGTTTTGACCTCTTCATTTCCAGCGAGTAACGAGGCAATTTCATCAACTCGTTCCACCGTCGGCAAGGCGGCCAGTTTTTCCTTTCGCGCGAGCAACTCTTCTCGCGAGTCAGCAATCGAAAGGGCATACCAGACGCTCTGGTCACACTCTTCGAGCAGTTTCTTTTCAACCTCGACGCTTTCCAGCCCGTCCGCCTGCAGGTTGAGCAGATTATGGTCGTAGCGAAGGTCATGAATGCCGGAACTAATCGCCAGCGTGCCAGCCACCGCTGCCAGGGCCACAAAGCGGGGATGTTGAGCGAAGGGGGCCAGCCAGCGATGCACCGGCACAGGTTCAGGAACCGACCGGCCAAAAGGACTCCGATCAACAATGGCAATCACTGCCGGCAGCACGAGCAACTCGGCCGCACAGCAAAGCAGGATGCCACCACCAGCGATCAGCCCCAACTCAGCCACCCCAACAAAACTGGTGAGAGCTGCCGAAAAGAAGGCAATCGATGTGGTCACCGCCCCCGTCAGGATACTCGGCCCAACCGATCCGCTGGTTTCAAGGATTGCGTCCGCGCAGGCCATTCCCTGTCGCCGCATCGCCAGATAGCGACCGATGTAGTAGGTGCCGTAGTCAATGCCGACGCCGATCATCGTCACGGTGAAGGTAACGCTGAGAATATTCAGGTGGCCGACACTGCCAGTTGCCCAGGCAAAGGCCCAGGCCATGCCGATCACCAGTACGCCATTGGCCATCAGGGCGTGACGCATGCCACCAAAGCCGGCCACAATCACCACCGCCACTGCTGCCAGTGACAGGCCGCTGGCCCAGATCATTGACTGCTTGCTAGACCGCATCTCATCGTCTTCCATCACCGGCAGGCCGGTCAGGCCAATCGTGGCCTCGGGATGACGGTCAGAGACGAGCCTCATCTGCTCACGCAGCATGTCGGTGGCCTTGGAGGCACCGGCAAAACCACCTTCTTCTTTGGCCAGTCGCAGGAGGACGAAGCCAAGCGTTCCCTCCTTGGCCAGCAGGTACTGGCTGGAAAGATCCCGCAAGGTTGACAGGCTGCCAGGCATGCCCGGCCAGGGCGAGACATAGTCTCCCGGTTTAGGATCGACAGCCTGACCACGGTCGCCGGCCTCAAGGCTAGCCAGGAGGCTTTCGCTGTAACGCTCAAGTGTTTTCAGCGGGGGTTCATCCTGTGCCTGGCCGGCCGGTGTTCCTGAGACCACTGCCGCTGCCAGTCCTCCCACCATCGTGCCGGCTTTTAGCTGAGGCCAGCCGCCAGCCAGCACAGGCTCGGTGCGATCCAGAAACCGGTCAATCGCTGCCAAGTCGGTAGCGGAAACGTAGTGCAGGCCCTTCGATCGAATCTGCGTGAGATCGACCTCGTGCAGGATGGAATGAAAGAGGTCGTCATGCTGAGCCAACTGCCCAGACAGATCTTCCAGAGCCGCCACCGTTGCTGAACGAGTGGCACCTTCAACCACCACCACGGCGTCGTCGTCTTCACCAAACTCCCGGATGTAATCGATCCAAAGTTTGTTGTATTCGCTGTCGGGGTCGAGCAGATCGACCCGGCTCACCTTGTAGCCAAGTGAGCCGGCTGTCCACACCCCTGCACCGATCGCCGTCACCACCGCCAAGAACACGATTGTCCAGGGACGCGTGAGGCACTGCCTTGCCCAGCTCACCATCAATCGACTGAGCAGGCTTGGCTGATGCTCCACCGGCTTCTTCAACCGCCGAGCCTGACGGGAGCGCAGACGGCCAGCGGGCAGGCCGGTGTCGTCGCTTGTTTCGGTGTGCTCGTTCATGAACCAGGCCGCGGGCAGACCACGGCATTCGGCAGCCCGGAGGCCTCATTGCAATAAGAGACGGCACCAATCCAGGCCGCCTCGGAAGGGGCGGGAGCATAGAAATTGCTCGCCCTGCGGCCAAGACCGAACACGACCAGTTAAACCACGGCGTTTGCGCAAAGTTTTTGTGTTGTTCGGAATTTTCACTGGCCGAATGAGGCTGAAAAATCCGAACAATGAGTGCAGGTTGATTGTGCGACCAGGGTTGCATGACCAGCCCTTGGGGGGACATGTGAGGGGGGAAATAATGCAGAAATCGCTGCCTGGCAGCGGCCTGGGATACTTCCGGGTAGCGCTTCATTCGATCATTTCAGCAGTCTTCCTGACGGGTGGGCTCAGCGGCTCAATCTGTCAGGCTGCCACTCGTACTCCTGCCGATGCAGCGGTTGGCACGCTTGGCACCGACTGGGGCAGTTCCAGCCGCCATGCCCGGCAGCGAGCCGAGGCGGCTCTGCCACTGGAGAAGATGACTGCTGCTGATCGCCGAGCAATCGAGACCTCACTGCGGTCGACCACGCTCTACCGACGGCTCCCTGTCGAACTCTTTTCCTGCGACGGCGATCTCCTCAGTTTTGGCCTCGAGAAGCCTGAAACCATTGTCGACATCTGGCGGCTGCTCGGCATCAGTCGGCTATCGCTCGATCCTGTCGGGCCAGAGCAGTGGCGGCTGGCAGATGGCTACGGAACAGTCGGCCTGCTGCGGTTGGCCTACCATGACCGTCGGCCTGATGGGGGCATGCTGGTCTTTCATGGTCGTGGTGCCTACACCGGGCCGCTTTCCCCCAAGAACCTCACCGGAAACTGTGTTTTGATGGTGCGGTATCGGGAAGCTGAACCAATGACCGACGGCCGTCAGCGGCAAGCTGTTCAGATTGATGCCTTTCTCGATATGGACGGGATCGGTCTGGAGATCGTCACCCGCACCCTTCAGCCCCTCATCGCCCGTTCTGCTGCGGCAAACCTGCATGAGATCTGCCTGTTCATGGCCAGCCTCTCTGATGCTGCCATGAACAACCCAGAAGGGGTCGCCACACTGGCTGGCCGCCTCCAGCACACCACTGCTGCCGACCGCCAAACACTCGCCTCGATTGCCCGGAATGCTGCTCACAGACAGCACCGTCAGCAGGTAGCATCACCAGCAGAGTCTGCTGAAAACACCGATCCTGACCGCCTCACCGTAGACCTCGCCGCCCGCTGGCTGCCCAGCGATGAACTCAATCAGGTCCAGCGGCGATAGTGAACCCGGTGACAAGTAGGTTGTCACCTTAGCCTGCTCCGGCATGATCCGTCTCCAGCCACTCAAAGGCACGACTCACCATGCAGGCAGCAACCCCATCAATTGCCATCATCTTTCCTCTTCACGATGATCGGGGAATGGCCAGTCAGGCTGTCGCAGCCTGGAAAGAGCAGTGCCAGCACGATCCGACTTGCCAAATTATTGTTGTTGGGCAGAAGAGTGGCCGACGGCCAGCAGTGATTCGGCAGCAACTCGGCCCACGAGATCGCTTTGTCTGCTGCGATTCTCGCAATGAAGCTGAGCTCTATAACGCCGGAGCAAGGGCAACAGAAGCAAAATGGCTGCTATTCACTGAGTCGCATGTCCTCCCCACGGCAGAAACAGTTCACAAACTGAAACAGCGGCTTCAGGAGACAACCGCAGCAGCAGTTCTCGGATCGAGCCACCTGGCTCGGTCTCGTTTTTCTGCTGTTGATGCAGCACTTCATGAATGCGAATCGCCGAGCATGCATTCACTCGGTCTCTGGCGCTGCGTTGGCTTGCGTGGTTTTGTTGTTCGTCGGGATGTCTTCGGGCAACTCGGGGGCTTCAACACCCGCTATTTTCGCTTTGCGGAGACTGCCTTTGCGATCCACCTCACTGAGAGTGGTGACCGACTGGTTGCCTTCGAAGATGTTGTCGTGCAGCATGTTGATAGTGATTCTCTGGCAGAAATTTTTTTCGCCATGAAATTCGGCCGA
>RGBY01000161.1 GCA_009919445.1 Planctomycetia bacterium | reverse complement strand
CCCGACCTGCTCGCCGACTCGCGCCGCGCTGATGACGGGGCATTGGACCGACCGCACTGGCGTGTGGCACACGATCAATGGTCGGTCGATGCTGCGGGAAAACGAGGTCACGCTTGGCCAGTTACTCAAAGACAATGGGTATGTCACAGGGATGTTTGGAAAATGGCATCTGGGTGACAACTTCCCGTACCGCCCAGAAGAACGAGGCTTTGACGAGGTCTATCGGCATGGTGGAGGGGGCGTCGGGCAGACCCCTGACCTCTGGGACAACGCCTACTTTGACGGCAATTATTTTCACAATGGTGACGTTGAGCCGGCACAAGGATTTTGTACCGACGTCTTTTTCCAGCAGGCGTGGCAGTTCATGAAGAAGCAGGCTCACTCAGGTAAGCCCTTCTTTGCCTACATCAGCACGAATGCGCCTCATGGTCCGTTGCACTGTCCGCAAAAATATATGGAACAATATCGTGAACAGCCGCCGGCCATTGCTGCCTTTTACGGCATGATCACAAATATCGATGACAATGTTGGCCAGACTCGGAAACTGCTTGACGATCTCAGCATCGCCCGCGACACACTCTTCATCTACACCACCGATAACGGCACAGCCACTGGGCATACTGTCTTTAATGCTGGGATGCGGGGGAAAAAGGGGAGTGAGTACGAAGGTGGGCACCGGGTGCCATTGATCGCCCATTGGCCGGCAGCGGGCTGGGATCAGAAACATGCCAGCGATCGACTCTGCCATGCCGTTGATCTGGTGCCGACGCTGGTCGAGATTGCGGGAGGCCGCAAGCCGGCAACGCTGAAATGGGATGGAGTGTCGATCACATCCCTGCTTGATCCCAAGGCGGAACCCGATCTTCCTGAGAGAATGCTCGTGACCGACTCGCAGCGGGTGCGTGATCCGATCAAGTGGAAGCAGACTGCGGTCATGTCGCAGCGGTGGAGGCTGGTTAATGGCACGGAACTGTTTGATATCGAGGCTGACCCCGGTCAGCAGAAAAATGTAGCGACAGCCCATCCAGAGCAGGTGGCCTCCATGCGGGCATTTTATGATCGATGGTGGGCGGAACTTGAGCCGACCTTTAGCCAGACAACAGAGATCTACCTGGGCCATCCAGATGCAGCGATTGTCAGTCTGACCTGCCATGACTGGATCGGTGAAGGATTGTCCCCATGGAACCAGCAGATGGTTCGTTCAGCGGCGGGCTATCGCCAGCGTTCAGGAGCCAACGCCGCCGGCGATAGTAGCCAGCGGCATGACTGGCACTGGGCGGTGAAGGTCATTACAGCGGGTGACTATGTGTTCGAGGCTCGTCGGTGGCCGGCAGAGACAGATCATGCAATTGTGGAGGGGCTTCCCGCCGGGAATGCCGTGCCTGGCGCAACCCGTGCATTTCGAGAGACCCCTGGAAAGCCGGTGCCAGTTACGTCTGCGGTTCTGCGGATCGATGGTCGCGATGTTTCACAACTCCCTGTTGCCGCCGGCGACACGGCGGTGAAGTTTACTGCAACCTTGTCTGCTGGCACCCATGCGCTGGCTCCAGTCTTTGTCATGGAAAGTGGGAGTGAGGTTGGAGCCTACTACTGCGTCGTCGAAGGCCCAGTCGAGCGGTAAGCGTTAAGGGGTCTGCCCTGCACGGTCAGAATGGGCCGGTGGTGGTAACCAGTCACGCCGATTGCGTTGTGACATCGACGGGCGTGGCGGCAGCGGCCTTTCGGCACACCTTACTGCAGTGACGGTACGGCAGGAGTTTCCGTGGCTTCCATAATGCCTGCTTCGGCCGCCTCGGCGAGGGCATCGAGTTCGGGAAGGCTAATCGACAGGGGTGGCATGAGGACGACCGTGTCCCCCAACTGCCGCAGCAGGGCACCATGTTTTCGGGCGGCCAGGCTGGCTCGGCTACCCATTTGGGCCTCCCAGGGGTATGGCGTTCGGGAAGATTTGTCGGCCACAAGGTCGATGCCGGCCATCAGGCCACACTGACGACACTCGCCAACCATGGGGAGCTTGGAGAGCCGGTCGACATGGAGTCTGAGCCGCTCAATCTTTGCCGGAAGCTGGTCAAGAAGCCGCTCGTCACGAAACAGGTTGAGTGATTCAAGTGCCACCGCCGCAGCCAGCGGATTGCCGCCGAAGGTATGGCCGTGATAGAAGGCCCGGCCATCGCTGTGGCGGCCGAGAAACGCCTCCCAGATCTGTGTGGTGGTAAGCGTAGCTGCCATCGGCAGGTAGCCCGCAGTCAGGCCCTTGCCCAGACAGAGGATGTCGGGGCTGACGTCCTCCTGCTCGCAGGCGAACATGGTGCCAGTACGACCAAAGCCGACGGCAATTTCATCGAGGATGAGCAGAATGCCGTGACGCTGGGTGAGTTCGCGGACAGCGGCAAGAAATCCGGGGGGATGAACGAGTATGCCTCCGGCAGCCTGAACAAGCGGCTCCATGATGACCGCAGCGATCGTGCTGCCCTGCTCGCTGAAGAGTCTGTCAAGGCGGGCCAAGGTTTCAGCAGCTGTGGCGGCCTGGCTGCTGGGGTCGGTGCGTGGCCCGCCATCGGCAGTCGGGCTGGGGCCGGCCGGCAGGCCAGGCGTTGGCACTCGGATTGCCTGGAAGGTGAGTGGGGCAAACAGCGCGGTGAACCGATCGACGCCACCAACACCGATCGCGCCAAGGGTATCACCGTGGTAGGCCTCGCCGAGGGCAACGAAACTGGTACGGGGCTCCCCCCCTGCCCTGTCGCATTGCTGCCAGTACTGGAAGGCGATTTTGAGAGCGGCTTCTGTGGCCGACGAGCCGTCGCCTGAAAAGAACACTTTGTCTAGGCCGGCGGGCGCGACTTCCACCAGGCGGCGGGCGAGTTCGACCGTGGTTGGATTCGAAAGGCCAAGATTTGTTGTGTGGGCCACCCGTTGGAGTTGCCGATGCAGGGCAGCATCCAGCCTGGGATGATGGTGGCCGTGGATGTTGCACCACATGCTGGCCGAGCCATCGAGATAGCGATTCCCTTCGGTGTCAATCAGGAAGACGCCTTCACCCCGCTCAATGAGCAGTGGTTCGTACTCTTGCATCTGCGTGAAGGCATGCCAGACATGTTCTCGATCCCACTGCCGCAGGGTGTCGAGGTCGGCTGCAGTGATGCGGTGATCCGTGGGCATGCGGAGGGATTTGGCAACGAGGCGAGGGCACGGAAGCGACTAAAACCGGGCTGAGCAGCGATCTCAGGACGGGGGCATCTGGGTTCTGAAGCGTGATTGGCCTATTCTAGTGGTAAGACAGCCTGACCTGAAGCCATGGTTCCCATGGTGGTTCGCCTGCTTTTTTTACCCGCGTTTCTCTGGTCGCCCACTGTGATTGAATCCATCTGCCTAGTCTGCAAGCCTCTTCAACAACGGTTGGCTACCGGTTTGTTTCTCAGGCCGGTTCGCCTGGTGCTTGGGCTCTGTCTGGTTGGGTGTCTGGTGGCGGGCTGCCGGCCTGATGCGGCGGTGAGGCCTGATGACATCAGAGAGTACGTCGCGCCGCGAGAGCCGATGCTTTCCGCTGAAGACTTCGCCAACCCGCCAGCAGCTCCGGCCGCGGCCGGGCGTCCGCAGGTGGCGTACACCCTGCCTGAAGGCTGGACTGAGAAAGCAGGTGCCAGCGGGATGCGATTGGCCACGCTGCTCATTGGAGAGCCAGCGGATGGGAATGAAGTGACGATTATTCCTGCGGCCGGAACCCTTCGCAGCAACGTCGAGCGATGGCAGAAACAACTTGACGAGGAGGCTTCAGCAGAGGTTTTGGCAGCAGCAGTCGATCGGGCACTCGCCGAGGCGGGTAGTGTTATGGTCGAGGGACAGCAGGCGACCATTGTGCTCTTGGTGCCTCAGGAAGACCGGCCCTCCGCAGGCGAGGCAGAGGCGATCCTTGGCGGCATCCTGCCGCAGGATGATGGCAAAGCAGTCTTCGTCAAATTTCGCGGCAATGCTGCCGTGGCGCGACGGGAACGGGCCAACTTCATGAAGTTCGTTGCATCCTTGCGATTTCCTTAGGCGTTTTTTGCGGCGTCCGTCGTGCCGACGCCTTCACACTCACAGGACCGACCACTATGGCGACTGGCAGCCTGCCATTTTCTTCCGCCGCACAAAGCCGTGGCACCCAGCGGGAGGCCGCTGGCACCGCAGTGCTGTGGCACCTCCTGAGGCCGCTTGGGTCACTCAAGATCACGGTCGTCATGTTTCTGGCCGCCACCTTCCTGCTTTTTATTGGCACCCTCGCGCAGGATGAAAAAAATCTGCCCGAGGTGAAGGCAGAGTATTTCAACAGCTGGATCGCGCGGGTCCCCTTCTCAGATTTTTTTCCAGTCACCATTTTCGGTGAGTCGACTTTGAGTGGCTGGTTTCCGTTTCCCGGTGGGGCGACGATTGGCCTGGTGATGCTAGTCAACCTGATTGCCGCAAAGGTGACCCGCTTTCATATTGCTGCCAAAGGCTCACGGCTAGTCTGGGGAAGCCTGCTTTCCCTGCTTGGGGGACTCCTCGCCCTGTTCGTGATGCTGACAGGACATCAGGCAGATGGATTGCAGGGGAAGCCTCCCATTTCGTACGAAACCGTCTGGCGAATCATGCAGGTAGCGGCAGTGGTGACAACTGCTGTACTTGTCGGCGTCGCTTGGCGGGGCCGCCAGCGCAGGCTGGTTCGGGTCGGTCTGCAGATAGCTGCGGTGGCTGTGGGGGTTGCAGCGGCAGGCATGCTCTTTGGCGGAGCCTCATGGCGGATGAATGAGCCGGGTCTGCGAATTATGTGGCAGCTGATGCAGTCGAGTGTGGCCGCCGTCGTGCTCTTGGCTGGCCTGATCATGGTCTTTGGCAATCGTGGCGGAAACGTGCTGATCCACATTGCCGTCGGGCTGCTCATGGTTGGGCAGTTTGCCTTCGGTGATCGGCAGATTGAGGAGCGAATGAATCTTGTCGAGGGGCAGTCAAGTTCGCTGGCCTGCCGCACCGACGAAGTCGAGTTGGCGGTCCTCAGCCCAATTGCTGATGCAGCCGATGATGTGGCGGTGACGGCCATCTCAGGCCGTCTGCTCTCGGCACGGGAAGGGAAGGAACCGATTCAGATTGATCCCCTGCCCTTCTCACTGAAAGTGCTTGCGTTCTTCCCTAACTCAGCTGTGACCCGCGTCGGCCCCTTCGCTGAGAATCGAGCAACGGCCGGCCTCGGAAAAAGCTGGCTGGCCACCCAGCAGCCTCCCGAGGGTGGCGCTTCGTCACGGAGCAATATCGCATCGGCCTATGTGCAGCTCACTGACCGTAGCAGCGATGAAGTGATTGGCACGTTTTTAGTGACGCAGTTTCTCAATGACCGCAGCCAACTCTTTATGGCAGCCGAAGGAGATGTCTGCGATACGGTCAATGTGGCAGGAACGTCTTGGCAGTTGCAGTTGCGATTTCGGCGTGAGTACAAACCCTATCGGGTGACGCTTGATGACGTTCGGCGAATTGACTACTCAGCGAGTGAGACCCCGCGGGATTACTCATCATTTGTGACCTTTACAGACCCGCAGACCGGGGCTGAGCAGCCTGGCCGGATCTGGATGAATAATCCGGTTCGCTACAAGGGTGAGACGTTCTATCAAAGCCAGTATTCCCAAGTGCAGCTGGCCGGGGGTGAGATAGGTGAGATGACCGGCCTGCAGGTCGTGGAGAACGCTGGCTGGCTGATCCCCTACGTTGCCTGCGTGCTCG
>RGBY01000017.1 GCA_009919445.1 Planctomycetia bacterium | reverse complement strand
GGAGGGGTGGCCACCGCAGCGTATGCCGACTGGCCGGCTCTGACGCCATCGGCTTCTAGGCCTGCTCGATTCGAAAAAGCCCTGCGTTGGCTTTTCGACAGACAGATACAGCCCGGTCAGGCAGCTAGACTGTGACCATCTCGCGGGCGTGGTAGCTGGACCGCACCAGGGGCCCCGAGGCAACCCGGGCAAACCCCATGCTGCGGGCCAGATCGCCCAGTTCATCAAACTCTTCTGGCGGCAGATACCGCTCCACCGGCAGGCTGTCGAGACTTGGCTGCAGATACTGCCCCAGCGTCAGGAAGTCGACCCCGTGATCAAGCAGGTCGGCGAAGACATCGAGCAGTTCCTCACGGGTTTCTCCCAGGCCCAGCATCAACCCGCTTTTGGTTTTGATGTCCGGCATGATTCGCTTGGCATCGGCAAGCAGCTGTAATGTCCAGGCATAGACGCTCTTGCGGCCCCGCACCCTGCGGTAGAGTCGCGGCACGGTTTCCGTGTTGTGATTGAAGACCTCCGGACGGGCTTTTAGCAACTGCTCAAGGGCCCCTTCCTTGCCGATGAAGTCAGGAACCAGCACTTCAATCGTGGCGCCGGTCGCCTCCCGCACAGCCGCCACCGTGCGACGAAAATGTTCAGCGCCCCCGTCGGCAAGATCATCTCGGGTGACGCTGGTGATCACGACGTGTTTCAGCCCTAGCCGCCGGGCCGCTTCAGCCACCCGCTCGGGCTCGTCGGCCTCAAGCTCTTCGGTCTTGCCCTTCGGCACGGAACAGAATCCACAGGGCCGGGTGCAGACATTGCCAAGGATCATGAAGGTGGCCGTACCCGATGACCAGCACTCTAGCCGGTTCGGACACTTCGCCGACGAGCAGACCGTTTCCAGATCAAGCTCGGCAATCAGCCCAGCTGTCTCACCATGACCACCCCCCTCGCCAAGATTCTGTCGTAGCCACGGCGGCAGCCGCCGCGAGACTGGCGGCATCACCGGCGAAGGCGTCCCACAGCCAGTCTCTCCTCCAGCTGGGCTTCCCAGAATGGGTAACTGGATGCTCGACGAGGGTGTTGATGACTGATCATGCGTCACGATGGCGGCTCCTGCTGGAAGGGCTATGAGGCACTGCGATGTTGACGAAGCGGACGATGGCTTACCGCTGGCGGGAGCGGCAGCCCCGACTGAATCGAGGCTTCACTGCAGCCGAAAGCATCAGTAAGGTCTCGGACGAGAGCAGTGCGGGCATCTTGCAGACGAACCCGGCGTCGGAGCTCCGCCTGCACCGACCCCATCGTACGCCGGGAGAGCCCGGCGGCGACAGGGACCGTCTGCACCTGCCGGAAGAGTTCTGGAGACGGGCAGACATTCACGAACCCGCCATGCCAGACAATGCCACGACGGATGGCCAGGCTGACAGTTGCCAGGAGGCCACTGCGGCCAAAGACACCAGGGTATTCCAAGCCGGCTTCAAATCGCTCGACCAGGCCACCGGCATCATGCGGACCAAGGCCGAGGCTCGCCAGCGGGGCAAACAGGCCGATACCGATCTGCCCCGGCCCGTGTGGAACAGCCCCCCCACCCCGACCACTGAACCGCACAGGAATGTTGCGGGTGAGGAGTTCCTCAGCAGAAAGTTCGATGTCGGTTTGGGAACCGAGCCGGCCGACCGTAATGCCCACTGCCGGCTCATAGATCACCAGCGTCGGCGGCCGTCCGGCAGGCTCAGACACCTCCCAGGCCAGTCGCTCGGCCAGCGACTGGTAGGTGTCATGCTCAATGCGACCCGCCAGCCAGACACTCAGCGGCCGCCGATCGGCAGCGGCAGCCCCCGGCACGATTGATGAATCAGCCCGCGTCATGACCGACCCTGTTTTTTGGACACAGCAGCCAACAAGGCCGACCAGGGTAGCCGACTCCAGTTGAGTGATTCCGCGAGGTTCGTCGGCAAGAGCGGACGCTCAACAGTGGTGGGCAGACCGCCTGTCTCTGCCTCCTCAAGCACCCGGTCAACCGTGCCACTGAGTTGATCAAGCCAGTCTGGCACTTCGACGCCAGAGCCGGTGGCAATGCCGAGGAAATGTTCGGCCTGATCCTCAAGACGGGTGCCCGCCCCGGTGGCCGTGCCGCTAACCAGCTCCCGCACTGCTGGCTCAACCAGTGACTCAAGCTCGTCCTGTTCAAGCATGGCCGTAAATGGCCGGTGCACCCGATCAGCCACGCTGGCCAGCCGCACGCCCGTCTGCTGCTGCAGCGTTGTGAGTCGCGTCACCAGTTCATCAGCCGCATCAGCGGTCTCTTCCTGCATCCGCTCTCGCCAGGCTGTGGCCGCCTCGGCGGCGCCACTGCGAACCAGCACCCGATGGGCCATGCTGACCGGCCGGAGGGTCCAGGCGATCCGCTCGTACTCAGCCTTGATCCGTAAAAACTCAAGCAGGATATAGAGGTAGTCACCACGATCAGACTGGGTCGTGGTCGAGTTCCAGTCACGGTATTCCGAATGGTTTTCTGCCACGGCCTCCAGCACGAGCCGCAGCCGGCTGGCTGCCTGCTTCATTGGGAGCTCACCTGAAGCCAAGGCCTCGATCAATTGACCGGGGTAGCCATTTCGCTGGTTTGCGGCGGCATCAGTTGCACCGCCCCGCCAGTCGGGCTCATGGTTCTGCTGGTCAGCTAACTTCTCTAAAAATGGACGTACACCACCCCGCAGAATGCCTCGCAGCGAAGGCGGGGTGAGCAGATGCTGCGTGAAGAGCCCGACGCCATACCGCTCGATAAACTCTCGAATGCTGGCAAAGGCTTTGTCATCCCGTACCCGCTCAAGCACCGACAGCCGCAGTTGCCGGGCGTGGGTTGTCCAGGTTTCCAGCAGTTTGGGAATCAAGATCGCTAGCCCGTCGAGGATTCGCTGGGTCACGACAACCGACGAAGGCGGTGGCTTGTCTTGGTCTGAGATTGGGGCACTGGCGACGATTCGTCCGACCAATGCCGTGGTGGCCGCCTCAAAGACCCGATCAAACTCACTGACACTCGCCGCCCCTGGCGGCCGCTGGCTTTCCAGACTTTTGGCCAGCCGTACCAGGCCGATGGTTTCCTCAACCCGACCCCGCCGCGGTAGCATCGTGACCAGCCGCTCAAGCAGCCGTTCCCGCATCCTTGCGGCAATAATGCGGTCTGGCCGGCCACCTCTTGAAAGCGGCACATAGAGCACCGTCCGGCCACGCAGGTGCCGCCGGATTCGCTCAAGTTGCTGCTCAATGGTCACCTGGTCATCAACAAACACCGCCGCCAGCAGCCGGCCAACAGCGGGCTTGGGCAGATGCTGCCGACCAGCTTCACTTGCCTCGGGCCGAGCCGAAGGCCGCACCTGCCCACGGGCCAAGGCCAAGCGGGCCGACAGCATCCAGATGGTTTCACCCGTCTGCAGCGCCGCCTCGATGAGTCGCTCAGCAGCAGCATCTCGCTGCCACCGCAGCCGATCGAACTCAGCGGGAGACATGCCCGGGGCCGGCTTCTGGTCACGGCTGACAATATGCGTGGCGGCTCGGACCATGGCCCGCCGAAGCCGCCTCAGGGTCTGCCGCCAGCCCAACAAAGAGTCAATTTCTGCTGGCGTTGATGTTACACGTCCGGCCGCAGCATCGAGGCAGCCCGTTGCCACCGTCTGCCGCAGCATCATGATCACCCCGGTGAGAAAATCGGCCGCTTCCTCAACGGCCACCACCGGATGGCCACCGCCACCTCCGGGCAGATCAACATCGAGCATTCCACCATCAGTGCCATCATCTGCCGAGTCCTGCCAGACCATCGACTCATAGGCAGACGCCACACTCTCGTCAGTGGAGAACTGCTCATCATCACTGTCATCAGCAGCGGCCAAGTCTGGCTCGTTCGGAATGGACAGTTCGCGACCGGTTGCAGCGAGTTCAATCAACTCAGCCACGCCTGCGGTATTGGCCTCCACCAGTTCAAGAAACCGTCGCACCCGATGGCCACCGGTTTCACTGAGGTCGGCCAGGGCTGCCCGCAGCCAACGATGCGCGGCCAGCAACCATGACGATCCAGAATGATCAATCTCGTCCCCTTCCAGCAACGACACCCAGTGCACCAGCAGGCCCATTGCTGCATCGAAGTCGCCCTCGCGGAGCAGGGCCTCAGTCGCTGCGGCATGGGTTCGGGCCGAAGAAAACTCGGCCACCGCTTCCCGCCAGAAACCGGCCGGCAGCGGCGCCGGGGCCGTTGCCCGGCGTTCCTCAAGAACCGCAATCACCTCACGGGCTGACTGCAGCGTATCGCGACCAGAAAGGTGTGGAATGCCCGCCACCGTTGTGGTGGCAAACTGATCCCACCAGGCCGCCACCTCGGTTACGGCCTCACCAGCCCGGGCGGCCACTTCTTCCGCCCCTTCCAGGCAGGCCCGCTGCCAGACCATGCACCAGGCCTCAAGCAAATTGCCAACGGTGCCAATCAGATCATCTACCCGAGGGTCAGGCAGGGCCTCCCCTCCCGGTTCATGCAAGGGAAACTGACCGGCCAGCCCGAGGATATTCCAAGGGTCAACCAAGGCCCCACAGGCAATGCCTCGCAGCAAGAGATTGCGTCCCTCATCAAGCGTATCGTGGGCCGCCGCCAACGCCGTGACATCGTCGCGACGCACCGCAAGCTGGGCCGCGACGATGCGACTGGTGATGCGAGCAAGCATCCGGGCGCTGGCTGCGGGCACCAGACCAGCCAGTCGCTCGGCAGCCTCGGCCCGACCCAGTCGGGCCAACACCGAAGCCAGGGTCACGCTCCCAACCTGCCGGGCGCGACGGTCAGCCAGCAGAATGTTGATGTGGCGGCGAACGCCCCCAAAGGGCTGCTGCAGCGTGGCGGCTTCTGCCTCCAGGCGCTGCCGATGCTGAGACGGCAATCGGGTGAGCAGCCAGCGATAGAAGTTATCTCGATAGGCGGCAATCCGTGGCAGCAACTCCGCCAGGGACATGCCCGCCTGAGCGGCCCCCGGCCCATGCCCCGACAAACCCGACGCCATCAGCATGACACCGGCCAGAACAGCAGCCGATTCTTCAGCCGCTTCCGCACGATGGGCCTGGGCTTGCGGCGCCTCAGCCCACGAGAGAATGCCTTCAAGGGTCGCTTGCTGAATCACCAGCCGGCGATAACAGCCGTTGTCATCGATCAGCGCGGGGTCCCAGAGGCCGAAGAGATAGTTTGGGCGGCTCGCCGCCGGGTGCAGAAAGTCGAAGGCACGCGGGTCAATGGCCAGTTCATTGAGCAGCCGTGGGTCAAAGTCAGCCTGCCGGAGCAGGTCGGTGGGCGCCTCATACAGGATGGCAACCGCCCGCTCCACCAGTCGGGCAAAGCGGCCGTGAGCGGCACCTGCGCCATCAACATAGAGGGGCAGTGGCCGTACCCGCTCGTGCGGATACGGCTCTGACAGTTGGCCGTTTTCAAGGACAGCCACCGGCCGCCAGCCCATGTAGTCGTTCAGGTGGCGAATGCTGCGATCGGCCACCTCGCTATCAGCCCCTTCCCAGGGGCCACCAGTGGCCAGCACCGCCTGCATCGCAGCTGCAATGAAGAATGGCCGTTCCAAGGCTCCCGCCGGCTGATGCTCGAGCAGATCACGATGAAACTGCCGGTAGGCCGGAAGCAAGCAGTCGAACACGATCCGAATGACCCCAACCGCCTGGGCAACGTCGCGAAACGCCGGGTCAGTCTGTTGCAGACGAGCCAGTTCGGCCCGCAGCAGATCCGCCACGTGCGCGGCGGTCTCCGGGCGTTCAACGATTGTTCCGTCATCTGCCACGGGCTCAAACCGCGCAAACAAATCGCTGACCGCTCGCCAGGCTGCAGCATCAACCGCGCCGGCTGAAAAGTTCAGGTACCCCAGCAGGGAGGCCAGCGGATCAGGCACAGAATCAGCGGGTGAAGAAGCCTTAGACATCAAAACGACTGGAGCCAGGACGACAATGCCCCGGGAAAAACGCAGTTGAGCGGGCCGGTTTCACGAAACCTTCATCCTACCAGCCGCTGGCCATCCCGCAGCGGGGTGGGCTGTTTTCCCGGCAGAGAGGCCGGTTCTGCGGTTTCAGCGATTTTTGCGTCGTGAATCTTGCCTGATTAGCCTTGAAAGAGACGACTCGAGGCCAGACGCCCAGCGACTGGCCTGACCGTGCCATCTGCTCCGGAATCTAAACTGCTTTTCGACAAAGGTCTGCCCATGTCCCGGTTGTCTCCCCTGCAACCCCTGGTTCGCTTCAGCCTGGTGATGCTCGGATGTACCACCGCGCTGGTGTCACCCGTTTGGGCCGTGTCCCTCAGTGGAACTGCTGCTGATCAGCTGGAGGCCGAACGGGCTGGACTGACCCGTGAGTGGATTGTCCAGCTGCCATTTGAGTCAGACGGCTACCGGCTGAACCGGGTCGACGTGGGCCAGTGGCTGGTGGTGGCCCAGTCAGACGATGGAATGATTCATGCCGTCCGGGCTGCCGCTGGCAAGCAGGCCCAGCCAGAAGCCCCGGCCGTCGGCAGCCTGCTTTGGTCGACCAGCCTTGGCCTCCCGCGGTTTCCCATACAGCCGGCAGGGATTGACCACAATCTTGTCACCACCACCCGCAACATGGACTGCTGCGGACTCGACACCCGCACCGGCTCCATTCTCTGGCGGCGGCGGCTGCCCGTGACTCCATCAGCCGGCAGCCTGCCTGTCGGCGACTGGGTCTACACACCACTGCGTGATGCCTCTGTCTATCGGCTGCCTGCCAATCCTTTCCGGCTGTCTGCGAAACCTGCCAAGGACGAAGCCACTGGAGAAGATGCTGACTCGTCATCGAAAAAAAAACAGCAAGCCAGCCTCGACCCTGTTCGGATCAACTCCCATGGCATCGTGGAACAACTTCCCGCACCCTACGCCGGCGGGGCCATCTGGTGTACCCGCAATGGTCACCTGACTGCCATCGAGCAGGCCGAGAAGGGCTGGGCGCGGCATGAGTTTCACCTGCGGCAGCAGCCCAACGGCCCGGTCGTGGTCACTGGCCAAACTGTCTTTGCTGCGACTGTGACCGGCGAACTGGCTCGATTTGAAGATGCCCCAGGTGGACTGCGTCTCACCTGGCGGACGCTCCTTGAAACACGGCTGCATGCCAACCAGCCGCGGCCTCAGCTCATGCTTGCTGGGAACACGCTACTGGTCTCACTCGATGCGGTCGGCATTGCCGCCCATGACGCGACGACAGGAAAACGGAAGTGGGTCGCCTCGTTGCCAGGTGATCTGCTGGCCGTGGTTGGTGGAAGGCTCTGGTGTTACGACCCGATGAACCGCCTGACCGCATTGAGCCTGACCGACGGTCGCCCCGTGGCGTTTCTCGACCCAGGCCCCTTCACCATGCCAGTCACCAACCGGTCAACCGAGAAGCTGATTCTGGCCTCCCCACGGGGGCTGCTTGTCTCTCTCGGTTCGCGAGATGTCGCCGGGGCCATCGGCCAGCCGCAATCCGACGAGGAAGCCGACGCATCTGCTGGTGAGGCAGTCAAGGAATCTGGTGAACCAGATGCTGCCGCCGAGCCGATGGACGGCGATGACTCATTCGACTTCTTCGGAACCTAACTGCCACACCCGCTCCTAAGGCTTAAGCGGCAGGCCACGGCCATATAGCTCGATCGCCAGGATGAGGCAGCCAATCGAAACCGCCAGAAACGACAGCACCAACATCGCCGTATAGATGTTCATCGGCTGCACTGGTTTTTTGTCATCGGCGTCTGCCATGCCGGCGTTCTCCCATTCGTCGAGTCATCGCACCGCCAACTCGACCAAAGCAGGTATCTGATTAGCCATTGAGCTTCAGTTTGGTTGCCACCCGGTCACCCCGTTGAACGATGCCCCGGGCATAGTCCTTGAGGATGCGAACCACCGCCCGGTCTGGCTTGACACTCACCACCCGTAGCCGGCCAACGTATTGATCAGCTCGAAAGACCTCCAGTTCATGCCCCGGCTGCAGGCCGTCGTCACTCCCGATCGAGACTTCGACCAGGTCATCAGCCACGGCAGTAATCACGCCGTCAACGATCGGCACGATGTGCTTGGGCCGCTCTAAGGACAGGCCGTTTTGCTGGAGCACTTCACGAGCATTGGACACCTGAATTTCCAGTTGCTTTTTCCGTTCTGTCGCCATCGACAATTCGGACTCGGCCTGATGCAACTTCGCAGCGAGTTCTGCCCCGCGATTGACCGAACTTTGCAGGTTCTCTTGGAGTCCGTCGATTTCCTGACGGAGATCGTTGACCAACTTTTCAGCCTTGTCGCGTTCAAGTTTTGCAGCCGCCAGTGCCTCAATGTCACCGGAGAGCTTTTCCAGATCGGCGTCCCGCTTCTTGCGAAGATCCTGAAGTTCACTGTCCTTTTCAGCCAGTGCTGCCTCCAGCTTATTAATCACCTCATCTTTATCACGAAGAGATGCCGTGTTTTGCTCTTCAAGCTCCGTCAGCCTTGCTTCCTTCGCAGCCCGCTCCTTTTGAGCCACCGCAAGTTCTTCATCAAGATCTGTTGCTCGCTGCTGCCAATTGGTGTGCGAGGAGAAAATGGCAACGGCAAAACTCATGAACACCACGCTCATGATCAGCACCGCGAAAACAAATATCTTGCCGATCGTGTTCATGGCTTTGTCCGGCTTGAGCGGAAAAAAGGGCGTCTGCCCAGCGGGCCCGATGCCCACCGCGCAGCAAACCGCCTGATTGATCCTACGCCTGAAAGAGATCGACCTGACGGCAGACCCTCCTTCAGCGTTCTTTCTTAAGGCTACCGGCTCGACAGCAGGCTTCCAACGTCACTCCCACCGCAATCGCCACACATAGCCCAGGCAGGAAACTTCCCCACCAGAGCCACAGTGTTGGGCGACCATCTGGCCGCACCCCCACCCGCAGGGTGGCTGTCGCCCGCCGCGGCCCGCGGGCCAGCAGGCGGCCACACCCATCAATAGCCGCCGAAAAACCGGTATTTGCTGCTATGACAAGTGGTGTTCGCACCTCGACGGCCCGAAACACCGCCGCTGTCAGGTGCATGTCGAGTTCACTCGACCCCCAAAACCAGCCGTCATTCGTCAGGTTGGCGATCACATCCGGACCGCCGTCGCTCTGCCGGCAAGACTGCACCAGCCGTCGAATCGCCTCCGGCAAAGCCGTCTCGTAACAGATGGTGCAGGTCAGTCGCTGACCAGCCACCCTGGTCAGTAACGGTTCCTGACCGGCGGTCAGCCCGGCCGGCAGTGGCGTTAAGCGATAGAGCCAGGGGAACCGATCGGCCAGTGGCACATACTCGCCAAACAAAACTGGATGCATCTTGGCGTAACTGCCCACCAACTGACCGGCAGCATCGAGTAGCACTGCGCAGTTGAAGTATTCAGTACCCGTCACCGCCTGGGGCGTGATTCGCTGTTTGTCGACACCGACAAGCCAGTGGGTCCCGTACGACCTGGCATAGGTCGCCAATGGCTCAAACCGCTCTGCCTCAAGCAGGTGACGGGCGCGGGCCTGACGAGCAGTGGCCGTCAACGGCTGACCGGAGTCATCTGCTGAATCCGTCAGCATCATGTCGACAACGCTGTCAGGAAGTTCCTCAGCCGGATCAATCTCGACCAGGCCGATTCGCCACATGGTCTCCGGCCAGATAATCAGATCGGGACGGGGGCCCTGACCGGTGAGTCCCGATCGCGTGAGTTCGTCGTAATGCCGGGTGACATCGGTGACCGCATTCGGGTCATGCTTGAGTTGAGTATCGATTGATCCCTGCACCAAGAGAACGTCAAGGGGCTTACCCTGATCATCAGGAACTGTGTCCAGACGCCACCAGCCGTAGCCAAGAGCAGCCAGCACGCCAACCGCTGCCACGCAGAGGCCACTGAGGACACGCCGAAATGGAAGGTGCCCCGCAGCGGCGCCCGCACTGCCAGCCCAAGGCCCGCCAGCCCAATGCCGACCAGCCCAAGAAAGCAGTTGAAAGACCGCCGTTGCCACCAGCATCACCAGCCCACTGACACCCACCGCTCCGGCGATATCAGCCAACTGCAAAAGGGCGGTCCACCGCCACTGGCTATGGCCCAACAGCCCAAACGTGAAGCCCCCCAGCAACCAACTCCGCAGCTGCTCGCATGCTATCCAGGCCATGGGGGCAGCCGCCAGCAGCGGCCAGTGCCAACGGGCCATCAGCCGCCGGGCCAGCCAGACAAAGAGGGGCAGGTACACCGCCAGGTAGGCCGACAACAACAGCCAGCCGATCGAGGTTGCCGGATGCGGCAGCCGCAGCCAGTGAATGGTTGCCAGCCAGTGGAGCCACCCGGCGAGCCAGAGCCACCTCCAGGAGAGCAGCGGCGTGTTGGCTGTCAGCGGTCGAGCCACCAGCCAGAGCCAGGGCAACGGCGCCAGCCAGGCCAGCCACCACCAATCAACTGGGGGCTGGATGAAGAACATCGTCGCAGCCCCCCCACAGGCAGCCAGTCGGTCAGTCCGCCTGCTTCTTCCTGTGCCAGCCGGCACTGCCGCCGTCATGAGGCCGAATCCTCAGCGAGAAACTCGGCCAACACTGCCCCTGGCACCACAACCGTGTCTTCATCGACAAGTTGTCGCAGGCAACGGCCAGCAACGGGGGCTGACAGATCGACGGTGACACCGCCGGCAACCAATTCGGCCACGCGATCACCTTCAAGAACCCGCCTCCCCTGTGGCACCAGCCAGAGTGAGAGCATCACTGGGACACCGGCCAGCCCAAGGTCAGGCACGGTAAGCGGGATGGTTTCAGGGTGAGGAGGGATTGGCATAGCGAGGCCATACAACAGGCGGCATGAATCAGCGAAGGGTCTGCAGCCAGGCCAGCACCACAGAGCCAACCGCCTCGAGCGATTCAGCCGCGCAGGCCGACGGCAGATCACCGGTGGTGTGCCAGTGAGGGTAGTCGAAGTCAATGATGTCACAGGTCGGGATGCCACCAGTCATCCGCAGCGGCACATGGTCATCATTGACCTCATATTTTGGCCGGGGCACAAACTGTCTGACACCCAGCCGCCGCGCCGTGCTCCAGATTGCCTCGACCACCGGTCGCGTCTCAGGCCAGGCCACACTCTGCTGCTCTTGCCAGATGGTCAGATTGCGATCACCGACCATGTCAAGAATCACCCCGCAGCGGTATCGATAGGCCAAACTTCCCGCCCGCGTACTGGCGGCGTACTGCCGGGCAAAGAAGAGGGAACCAAGACAGTACGAGTCGCGGCCCTCCTCAAAGACATATTCCTCCGCATCAAACAGCACGAAGTCGACCCCTACCGGCCCAGTGATGGTCGGCATGGCAGCTGCCAACTCCATCAGTACCGCAACGCCGCTGGCGCCGTCATTGGCACCAACAAAACGCCCCTGCGGCTGCCGCCGGTCCCGATCGGGAAAAGGCCGCGTGTCGTAGTGCACGCCAATCAGCACCCGCTCAGTACGCTCTGGATGCCAGGAGACAATCAGGTTCTCCATCCGCACCCACTCTCCGTTGCGACCATCGCGGCTCCGAAACGCCTGGCGAAACACGGTCGCGCCTGCCTTTTGAAAATGCGGAATGAGCAGGTCACGCTGCTGCTGCATGGCAGCCGATCCACTGGGGCGGGGGCCCAAGGCACAGATCGCCTCCAGATGCTGCATGGCCCGGTCGCCGGAAAAACCAGCCGGCTCAGCAGCCACGCCCCTCCCCAGCAGGCACAACAGGCCAGCAAGTGTGAAGACGATGACGGCAATGGCTCGTAATGTCATCGGCTTCCCTTTCACAACCATCGCAGTCGGTCTGCCGGCGGGCAGGTGGTGGTTCAAAACAGTTCACATCGCCAGAACGCTGCCACCACGGCACCTTGTGAGAGCAACCTGTGTTCAGCAAAGGTGTTCTACGCCAGCATCCTCAGGAGCGTCAAAACCCTCGCCAGTCAAACGGCCAGTGGCTCGTGGGAGAAGGGAGTCTCAACCGCTGACCAGATGCCCAGTTTCATTAAAGCGAACCAGTTGGGGGCCGGGCCACGACAGTTCTGACACCGAACAGTTGGCCAGTGCTGGCAGGCGGGTAAAGGGCCGCTCGATGGCGTCGGCTAAAAGCGGATGGTCACGGCCGACAAGAAGCCCGAGGGCAGCGGTGAGGATGCCCCCATGAGCCACCACGATCATCTGGCTGGCAGGCCGTTTTGATAGTGTGAGCAGAGCCTGCTGCCCCCGCTCGGCCAACTGCCGCCGGGATTCACCCCCCGGAATTTGAAAGTCAACGTCGCCCGACTTCCACTGGGCGACCGCTTCAGGGAAACGCTCGGCCAAATCATCCCAGAGATGTCCCTGAAACACACCCGCATGCAGCTCACGTAGGTCATCAGCCACCTGGACCGGCAGGCCGATAGCAACGCTGATGGCTTCTGCAGTTTCCCGGGCCCGCTTCAGCGGGCTCGACCAGAGTTCAGTCGAAGTGCCATCCCAGGTCTGCTCGCGACACCAGTCGGCGACTGCTTCGGCCTGAAGCCGACCGGTTTCCGAGAGGTCGACATCGGCCTGTCCCTGCACCCGCCCTTCGCGGTTGGACTCACTCTCACCGTGACGAATCAAAACCTGCCGCATCAACAGCCTCTTCCCGGGCTTCTCTTCCACTTAAGTATCCTGAGGACTCAGGCGTTCCTGACGACTTAAGCATCACTCACGACGCGGGTCGTCCACCTGATGGGCCTCTGAGAGCCGATCCAGAAAACCAGGGCTGGCTGTCTGCAACAGAAAAACTTCACTGGCAGACTGAGCGGCTCCATGCGGCCGGACAATGCAGATGACCTCTGCATTGCCACCATGCTGGCGAACCTGATCAAGCAGTGCCTGCTCACCAGCAGAGAGTGCCGCAGCCTGTTCCGTAGCTGTTGGCTGCAACTGTTGTTCTTGAATAGCCGCGGCAGGCACTGGCTGCGGTGCCGACAGCTCGGCGGCTGCTGTCAGTGCCGCAGCATTGGTAGCCGCAGCCGCCAAGGCCGGCCCAGGTGAGGCCGTGGGCAGGGCATCAGCCCGATCTCGCCGGTCGAGTGAAAACGGCGGCATCTCAGCAGGCATGTGGGGAACCGTTTTGGCCTCAGTCCCTCCGGCCAGTGCGGTCGACGTGCCGGGATAGACATGCCGGTACACGAAGGTAAGGCCGGCTTCATCAAGGTGTTCATGAATTGATGGCAACGCCGCAAAGAGCCCCTCGTTATCTTCTGGATCGGCAGCGTTACAGACCCCAAGCAGGGTGCCATCGAGGGCAAACAGCCCGCCGCCGCTTCGGCCTTGAACAGGCTGACCGGCCACCTGCACGTTGGCTGGCCCAAGGTATTTATCAACCGAGGTGACGCGACTGACGTGCATCGTTGGATCACGGCCACCATCACAGCCAACTGTCACCACCCCTTCGCCCACCTCGCGGGGACGGCCCACTCCACCGATACGCACGGCTTCAATTTCTGCATCAGTGAAGACGCTCACCAGCGCCAGGTCGCGATCGAGATCGAAGGCAACCATCTGCCCGGCCAGGCGTCCGCTTGTCAGTGCACCGAACAGATCAACCTCAACGGTTCCTGTTCCTTCGGAGTCACGGAAGATATGGCCGCAGGTCAGAATGAGCGCCTCGCCCTGTCGGCAGTCAATGACTGTGCCGGTTCCCCAGGAGGCCCCTTGAGGATCCTGTACCCGGAGGCGGGCGGTGGCGTGCAAGAGCCGCTGACTGAGGCTGGCTTCTGTCTCGGCGGCTAATGTTGGTGGCGGTGGCACCGGCTGCCGTGGCTGTGGCTGGCCGCGTTGCCGCAGTGGACGATCGAGCGGACGCGCCAGAGCGTCGCCTGCCACCGGACCGGTCAGGGTGGCGGGGGGTTTGATCATTGGGCGGCCGGCTGGCTCGGTTGCCAGCGGCCTCGTCGCTGGGTGGGTCGGTACGGGGATCCCTGGTACCTGCTGGGCTGTCGCCACCTCGACTGCTGCCGGCAGGGCGGGCAGTCCCAACGGCTGCCGGCTTTGCGCCAGGAGTTTTTCGAGTTCACTTCGGGTGGTCGCGCCATTGATACGACCGACTTCTTGGCCCTTCACCAAGAGGATGTAGCAGGGCACACCGGTAACGTTGAAGCGTTTGACCAGCTCGTGTTCCTGATCGACATCAACATGCCGAACCAGCCAGCCCGCAGCCCCGATCTCTCCAATCAGCGGTGCCATCTGCTGACAGGGACCACACCAGTCGGCGGAAAAGTCGAGCAGGACAACCTCACCACTAGCAGCAGCGGCAACTGGAGCAGCAGGCTGTGACTGCGCCTGACTGAACCGCAGCGGCAACAGGCCAAGGCAAAGGCTGGCGATCATCAGGCGGAACAGGCGGGCGTGAATCATCCGTGACTCCATCGGTGCTGCAGCCCATCGCCGGGCCGAGCAGTCCACTATGTGGGTGCCATGAGCCTGCAACCGGCAGCGGCATCCTTGCCACCTGCCCTGGTCAACACGACTTGCCAAAACATGGCGGCCGGATAGTGCCGCTGGTGCGGGAGGGGAACAAGAGCATTTTCCGATTTCGGGCTGGCAACGAGAGATGCCAGGCAAGCAGGGTAAGAGGCTTTTCTCGGCCGGGTGGCAGCGGCTCCACAATCACCGCCGGCTTCACGCCTTCCCCCCATACCGCCGTCGCTTCTACAATCGACCGTGCCATCGTCCGTCACCCCCCCGGTCGGGCCGGTCCCCGAACTCACGTCTCGCATCCATTCCTTTCTCAAGTTGCCAAAGCCCCCATGCCCGACACCCGCCGGATTCTGATCACCTCAGCCCTTCCTTACGCCAACGGGCATATCCATCTCGGGCATCTGGTGGAGTACATCCAGACTGACATCTTCGCCCGCTTCCAGCGACTGCGCGGCAATCAGGCCATTTACCTCTGCGCCGACGACACCCACGGCACAGCCATCATGATTCGTGCCCGGGCCGAGGGCCGTTCTGAGCAGGAACTGATTGCTGCCATGCGGGAGGACCATCTGGCTGACTTCAGTGGCTTCCAGATTGCCTTTGACCATTACAGTTCGACTGATAGTGCAGCCAACCGGAGCCTCTGCGAACGGATCTGGCAGGCACTGCGGCAACGCGGCCTGATTGAATCTCGCGAGGTGCATCAGCTTTTCGATCCTGATGCTGGTGTCTTTCTGGCCGATCGTTTTGTCCGAGGTGGCTGTCCCCGGTGTCAGGCCGCCGATCAATATGGCGACTCCTGCGAGGCCTGTGGTGCCACCTATTCACCGGCAGAGTTGATCAATCCTGTCAGCACGCTGTCGGGCACAACTCCTGAGGTGCGCTCGGCAGAGCATCTTTTCGTCAGCCTGGAACCACTGCGGCCCTTTCTGCAGGATTGGACCAGAAACTCTGGTGCGCTCGACCAGCGGATTGCCAACTATCTGGCTGGGCATTTTCTTGGGGACCCCTTGCGTGACTGGGACATCTCCCGGCCGGCTCCCTACTTTGGCTTTGAGATTCCAGATGCCCCCGGCCACTACTGGTATGTTTGGTTTGACGCCCCGATCGGCTACATCGCCGCCACTGAGGAATGGGCAGAGCGTCAGGGCTGTTCCTTCGCCGACTGGTGGAGCCCCAGTGAGGCCAACCAGCCGCCGGCAGAAATCCACCACTTTATTGGCAAGGACATCACCTACTTCCACACGCTCTTCTGGCCAGCCATGCTGGAGGTCGCTGGGCTGAACCTCCCGACGAAGGTCCGCGTGCATGGCTTTCTGACAGTCAATGGGCAGAAAATGTCAAAAAGCCGGGGCACCTTCCTGCTGGCCCGCAGCTACCTCGACCACCTCGACCCAGCCGCCCTGCGGTACTACTACGCCGCCAAACTTGCCGGCGGTATCGACGACCTCGACCTCAACCTGGAGGAGTTCGCCACCAAGGTGAATGCGGACCTCGTTGGTAAGGTGGTCAACCTGGCCAGCCGTACCGCCCGCTGGCTAGCCGACACCGGCCTGACCGCTTCCTACCCAGAAGACGGCGGCCTGTTCGCCCAAGCCGCTGCTGACGGCGAGGCCATCGCCGCTGCCTATGAGTGCTGTGACTTTGCCCGCGCAATGCGACTGATCATGCAGGCAGCCGACCGGGCAAATCTCTATGTCGATCAGGAGCAACCCTGGAAACTTGCCAAGCAGGGACCAGCGGCAGCGACAAAGCTGCAGGAGGTTGCCTCGGTTGCCCTCAACCTGTTCCGTCAACTCGTGGTCTACCTGACTCCCGTTCTTCCCAAACTGGCAACCGATGTGGCTGACCTACTCGGGGGCCCGATTGATAACTGGGATCAGTCCCAGACTCCACTGACCGGGCTGCCGGTGGCAGCCTTTCGACCACTGATGCGACGAATTGAATCATCCCAACTGGAAGCCTTGTTGGCAGCCGCTGCTGCTGAATCTGCCCCCCCGATTCAGCTGAGCCACTCACCGCTGATCCGGTGGCTGAAACCTGCACCATTGATGACTTTGCCAAGGTTGACCTCCGAGTAGCCCGCATCGTGAACGCCGAAGAGGTGCCCGAGGCCCGCAAACTCCTGAAGCTGACGGTCTCACTCGGTGGAGAGGAACGTCGCACCGTCTTCGCCGGCATCAAGAAGTTCCATCAGCCGGAAGATCTTGTCGGACGCCTGGTGGTGGTGGTTGCCAATCTGGCGCCTCGGCAGATGAAATTTGGGCTGAGCGAAGGCATGGTCGTAGCTGCCAGCGGCGCTGGGGCCGAAGGTGTCTACCTGCTTTCTCCCGACAGCGGCGCCTTGCCGGGCATGCGGCTGGGTTGATCCGCTAGAATTAAAGCCGGGGCTTGTTGATGAATGGGGCTTGCTGATGATTGGCTCCGAGGCAGGCCCGACACCTTCCGGGAGGCAATGGTCATGACTGCAAAAACGATTCTGTTTCCGACCGATTTTTCGACGGCCAGCGATGCGGCTTTGGTGCATGCTGAGGCCCTTGCCCGACAGTCAGACGCCAAGCTTCTCATTCTGCACATCGAAGAACCGCCGCTGGCCTATGGTGGCGGAGAACTTTACTACGGACTGCCAGAGCCTAGTTCTGAACGCATCCTGCAGATGCTCGAGGATGTTCGGCCATCTGACACCACGCTTCCCTTTGAGCATCGACTGGTCATGGGTGACCCTGCCGCTGAGATTGTCGCCGTCGCCCAGGCGGAGCGGGCTGAATTGGTGGTGATGGGAACCCATGGTCGTGGTGTAATCATTATTGACGACATTTCTCCTTTGAGGGATTTGACCCCTGAAATTCTGAACAAAAATGTTCATTTGTTTGACATCAAGCCTACTGTCATCAATGAGAAAAGCGATTTTGGTGGAAATTTTGGCACCGAAACTCAGTTTGTAGGGGCCAATCCATCGCGAGACGTACAAATCAAATATCAACGATGGACGCATTGATCGCTACCTGCAGACAAGCCCGGAAGCCTTGATGAAGCGGCTGCTGGCTGCCGCATCAGGACCGATCTACCAGCTGGCCCACTGCTTTCGTGCCGGAGAACGAAGCCCGCGGCACGATACCGAGTTCATCATGCTTGAGTGGTACCAGCCTCAAGCCACACTCGATGACACGGCAGAACTTCTTACTGACCTGCTAAGCCGAACCCTGGGCACCACTGGGCTTCAGCGGATTTCCTGCCGCGACGCATTCAGCCTCCATGCCGGTGTCGATCCAATGGTGGCTGCTGCCGATGAACTTTTAGCCGCCGTCGCCCGCTGTGGGCTGGTTCTGCCAGAGGGAACCAACCGCCTTCCAGACCGCGATCGCTGGAGCCTTGCCTTCGATCTCTTGCTCGGTGAAGTGATCACCCCTCGGCTTGGCCTTGATCAGCCTGTGATGCTTGAATCATGGCCAGCTTCAGAGGCAGCTTTTGCCAGGCTCGATCCAGAACAGCCTGAGCGAGCCTGCCGCTTCGAACTGTTTTACGCCGGAGTCGAACTGGCCAACGGCTGGGAAGAAGAGACCTGTGCGACAGAGCTTCGTAAGCGTCTCCTATTTACCAATAGGCTTCGGCAGTCGCAGAGACGGCCGTCACTGCCGCTGCCCGAGCGTCTTCTGGCCGCCCATGGCGATGCCATGCCGCCTGGCGTTGGTGCTGCACTCGGCTTTGACCGACTCGTCATGCTCGCCGCTGGTGCCGATTCAATTGATGCCGTGCGGGGCTTCAATTCTGACACCGCATGACCGGACACGGCGGACAGGTGTCCTGCGGCTGTTCCCGCCTACTGTTCCGGTGCTGGCTCAAGCTGGATGATTCGCCAGAGTTCAACCTCGGCGACCCCGGTGGCCTCGGGGGTCAGGTGCGGAATCGTCTTTGTTTCCGGGTACAGCCAGACTGACAGCAGCGACTGCTCACCATCACCAAGGGCCAAGTCGACCCGCCAGCTGCCGCGAGTCTGAGCATCATCCCAAGAACAACCCATCACCGTCGCCGGACCATGCTCAGCGATCGCCTCAACCACCGGTAGATGCTTGAAGGCCTCGAGTTGCGGCGTGTCTTTCGAGCTCTCCTGGCCCGCTTCGCCATGCTGATGGTCATGCCCCGCATGTTCATCACCACTACCAAATGGATCGACCGGTGGAAGCGCGACGGGGAAGCAGAACTCCTGAGCGGCAAGCCAGTCACCAGCAGCAATCGTTTGCTGCCACCGCATAACCGTCTCGATAGCCCGCCTTTGATTCACCCAGGAGCCGACGGCGGCTGTGGTCACAGCCTGAAACTCAAAGCCAACTGCCAAGGCCAATCCGAGCAAGGCGAGGCCGCGACCAGCCTTGCGGGCAGGGCCAGTGGCGGTCTCCCGGATACCAGCCACCGCGAGGCCGGCCGCCACGAGCGGCAGCCCCCAGAGCACCTGGGTCGCCAGCGCGAGGGCCGACCCACAGCCAGCCACCAGTGCGAAGACAGCCAGCATGCTCACTGGCCGATACTCCTCTGGCTCGCTTT
>RGBY01000160.1 GCA_009919445.1 Planctomycetia bacterium | reverse complement strand
CTAGAGACATTGTCACGGAAAAGCCCCTTCATGGCTGAGGTAACGCAGAGGCTGCCCGGCTTGCGGACACCACGGATGGTCATGCAGGTGTGCGAGGCCTCGAGCACCACCGCTACACCTTTTGCCCCCAGATCATTGACGAGGAGATCTGCAATCTGCTCCGTCATCCGCTCTTGCACCTGCGGACGATGCGAGATCACTTCAACGACACGGGCCAACTTGCTCAAGCCCAGCACCCGACCGTTGGGGATGTACCCGATATGAGCGTGCCCCATGAATGGTAGCAGGTGATGTTCGCAGATGCTGTGAAAGGCAATGTCACGAACCAGCACCAGTTCGTCGTACTTTTCGGTGAAGGCCTTGCCCAGATGCTGCCGCGGATCATCGTGTAGCCCGCTAAACATTTCCGCATACATGCGGGCGACACGAGCTGGAGTTTCAAGCAGGCCCTCACGGTCAGGATCTTCCCCAACTGCTGCAAGAATTTCTCGCACAGCCCGCTCGATGCGTGGCTGATCGACCGGAGTCTGGTTCCCGCTGGCAGCCGAAGGCCCTGCCGCCAATTCACCGACACATGCGTTTTCAGGAGCGTTCATCTTCGTAGTTTAGCATCCCCTTACCCGCCGATCCGGTGAGTTTCAGGAGCTTTTTCAGGGACGATGAAAAGCCCCTCCCGGACGGCGGCCTTCTATCCCGGACGACCCCTTAGACATTCCATCCAACGGCCAATCGGGGCGGAGCCGCACCGGAAGAAATCGCCCCAGCAGGTTAGTTCAGGCTGAACGCTGGAGGGAAAGTCCGCTGAACTGGGGCTGCAGACGCCTGGGGGCCAAGGGCCTGCAGCAGCATCTCTGTCCGCTGAAAGACGTCCTGCTCCGCAAGCAGAGCCATCTTGACGCTGAGCGGCAGTTCGACGGTGTAGGACACAATATCGGTGAGCATGCCGAGGGTGATCTGATTGCCCAGAAGCTGGTCCAACTGGTCATACGAATCTGGGATTTTCGGCATCGCCCGCTTGAACGCCGCGAGCAACTGACGCTGGGCGGAGTGCCCGGCCTCAGCCGACAGTTCCACTGGCAGATGATCATCAAGGATATCTGCCTCGAAAACTCGAAAAGGCTTCTCGGGTGGAAGTTCCACGCCAAGTTGCAGCCGCCGCACACCCAGCAGCAGAACGTTGTAGGTTCCCTCGGGTGTCCGCTGATGGGATGCAATCCGGCAGAGACAGGCCGTTTTTTGCAGGGGCGGCCGCCCTTCGTAGTTGGCTTCCCAGCCCGGCTCAAGAAGACCCAGCGTAATCAGCCGGTCATCTTCGATCGCCTCCTCAAACAGGGCCCGATAACGAGGTTCAAAAATATGCATTGCCTGCATGACATGCGGAAACATGACGAGGTTCGGCAGCGGAAAGACTCGCGCCAAACCGGCAAACTGTTCGGGTGAGAACGAGAGTGACTCGTCATTCATGATGCCGCCTCCACCGGGGGCGGGTCGAGGTGAATCTCTGGCAGCAATTCGGGGTCAAGATCGATCTTGGGAAAGTCTTCGGTACTCGCTGCCACCTCTTTGAGGCAGGCATCAAATGCCTCGAGGAATTGATCGAGGTGAAGCCCCAAATGGTATGGTCCATAAGCCTCAAGGTAGCCATGGACGCTGGCATGAAGTTTCCGGGCCCCACGAATGTTGCCGTTGCCAAAGTGATAGAGGGCCACCGCTGCCTGAATAAGCCCCTGGTAGAACTTCCGCGAAGGACCACGATAATCAGTCCAGAGTTCCTCCCATACTTCGTGACTTTCGTAGTAGTCACATTCATTGAAATGAACGATGCCGGCGAGATAAAGCGGATGATATTCAGCGGGGTCGGTATGTTCAGTCGTCATGTAAGGCTCCTCTGCCGGAGACGGCGGCGGCACATTCTCTCTCCATCGTAGCATCACCCACCATTTCGCCGACCTTTCCGCCCCCTGAGACACCCACGGCCATGCCTCGAAACCAGCAGCAATCACGGCAACCACCGGGGCCCGCTCCGCCCCCACCGCGGATAGTTCCCAGCCGCGAAACCCTGACGGCCCGCCGAGAGCGGACAACAGCCATCACCCAGCGACTAGCCGAGCACTACCCAGACGCCCAGTGTTCGCTGCGATTTACCAACCCGTTTGAATTGCTGATTGCCACCATCCTGTCGGCTCAGTGCACTGACAAGCGGGTGAACCTGGTTACCCCGGCACTGTTTCGCCGCTGGCCAACGCCTGAAAAAATGGCTACGGCCAGCCTGCCCGAACTCGAAAAGGCGGTGCAGACCACCGGGTTCTTTCGGGCAAAGGCAAAAAACATCCACGGCTGCTGCCGGGGGCTAGTTGACCGTTTTGGTGGCATCGTCCCTGCCACCCTCACCGAGTTGGTGAGCCTGCCGGGAGTCGGCCGCAAGACGGCCAACGTCGTGCTCGGCTGTGCCTTCGGTCTGGCTGAGGGCGTGGTTGTCGACACGCACGTAGGACGAATTTCCCGGCGGCTGGGCCTGACGAAAGCGACTGATGCGGTGCAGGCTGAGCGAGATTTAATCAAGGTGGTACCGCGTGAGCACTGGATTGCCATCAGCCACTGGCTCATCGAGCACGGCCGTGGCACCTGCCTGGCCCGTCGCCCCCGCTGTGAAGGCTGTAGCCTGGCCGAACTCTGCCCCCGCGTTGGTCTCGCCCGGCCCCGAACTGGCTCCAAGTAGCGATTCTCCCCGCAGGAACCGGACGCGGCTGAGACTCGCGTGAGAAAACAGGCGACAGTTGCTCATCAAATCCTTACAATCTGCGTCCTGGCGGGGCAGACCTGATTCGCAATCCCCCCACTCACCACTTGTGCCCACGACCTCCCGCAAGGAACCCTGCGATGATCCTCTCCGGCAACGAGATCAAGCAGCAGCTTGGTGACAACATTGTTATCGACCCATTTGATGAGTCACGGCTGAATCCGAATAGCTACAACCTATCGCTTCACAATGAACTGCTCGTCTACGAAGAAGTCGTGCTCGACATGCGGAAAAGCAATCGAGTGGCTCGCGTAACCATTCCAGAAGAGGGGCTGGTGCTTACGCCCAACCAACTTTATCTGGGTCGAACAATCGAGCGGACTGAAACCCACAACCTTGTGCCGATGATCGAGGGTCGCAGTTCGATTGGCCGGCTTGGGCTTTTTGTCCACGTGACTGCGGGATTCGGCGACGTTGGCTTCGCCGGCTTTTGGACGCTGGAGATGTTCGCCGTCCAGCCGGTCAAGATTTATCCCGGCGTCCCGATTTGCCAGATTTTCTTCCACCAGATCACAGGCGAGATTACCGAGTACGCCAGCAGCAAGTATCAGCACAACCGGGACATCCAGCCGAGCCTGCTCTATCAAGAGCTCGGCGAAGCCTCCGATACGGATGGGCAGATGGAACTGGCTTTTTCTGGCAGCCGGTCACTTCGCGAATCGCGGTGATATCACCAAAAGAGGTGATATCTTTGAGTACGGCATTGCGAGAATGTTCTCGACTGCCATCATTCTGCCCCACGCTCCTCACCATCGCTTCCAGACGTTTTGGCCAATGGTTGAAAAATATCTTCTCTGGTCCGCTCTCGTTTCCGCAGGCTTGTTTGCTCTGCTGGGACTGATCGCCCTTTTCACTTCCAATAAGCCGGCGATGCTGGCTGCAGCAATCGTGCTAGGAATCTCGATCCTGCTGACAATCAGCCTGTTGGTCTACGCCGCGATGCCCAACCAGCAGCAGGACTGAGCGACTCCTCAGATACCGCCTGCCCTACCGGACAGAGGGCGACGTCTTGGCGATTGATCGGCCAGCCTCCACAATGAGATCGGCCGGCTGACAGGCAGGCTCGACTTCCGCCAATTCCCCCTATGGTTTTCTCCCGTTCGTTCTCCGAAAGGCCCGCTCGACCGTGCTCAGAACTCACTCCTGCGGTGAACTCCGCCCCGCGCAGCTCGACCAGACCGTTACCCTCTGTGGCTGGGTCGACCGCATCCGTGACCACAAGGGGGTGATCTTCATTGATCTACGGGACCGCTGGGGCCGCACGCAGGTTGTGATCGGTCCGGACGCTCCGGCCGAGGTGATGGAACGGGCTCGAGCAGCCCGGTCAGAATGGGTGCTGGCCGCCACCGGCCGTGTGGGCCGACGACCAGAGGGAACAACCAACCCGAAGCTTTCAACCGGTGAGATCGAGGTGGTCTGTCATGAATTGGTCATCCTCAACGAGGCAGAGACGCCTGTCTTTCAGCCAGGTGCCGCCGAACTGCCTGGTGAAGAGATCCGCCTGAAGAATCGCTGGCTCGACCTGCGGCGGACCGCTATGCAACACAACATGCTGCTCCGCAGCCGGATTGTGAAGATCATGCGGGATCACTTTGATGAACTCGGTTTCATCGATGTTGAAACCCCAATGCTAGGCCGCAGCACCCCGGAAGGCGCCCGCGACTATTTGGTGCCAAGCCGACTGGAACATGGCGCTTTTTTTGCTTTGCCACAGTCGCCCCAGCTCTACAAGCAGTTGCTGATGATTGCCGGCTTTGATCGTTATGTGCAGGTGGCAAAGTGTTTCCGCGACGAAGACCTGCGGGCCGACCGCCAGCCAGAGTTCACGCAACTTGATGTGGAGATGTCTTTTGTTGACGCTGATGATGTGATGGGCGTCATCGAGGGGCTGGTTGTGAAGACGGCTCGCGAAATTCTTGGCCACGAGGTGCCGCTGCCGCTGCCGAGGCTCTCGTGGGATGAGTGCATGGAGCGGTTTGGTCATGATGCCCCTGACCTGCGATTCGGCCTGGAGATTGTTGATTTAGGCGAGGCCGTTGAGAGCAGTGAGTTCCGGGTATTCAAGGGGGCACTCGACGCCGGTGGCCGGGTGCGGGGAATTCGAGTGCCGGGCGTTGCCGAGCAGTATTCACGGAAGGATCTCGACAATCTGACAACCATTGCAGTCGACGCTGGTGCCAAAGGACTGGTCTGGTTGAAATGTGATGCCGACGGCAACTGGACCGGACCGGTTGCCAAAAATCTTGGCGAGGGGGTTGGCCAGAAGATTCGCGAGGCACTTGCTGCCGAGCCAGGTGATCTGGCTTTGATCTCGGCCGACAGTTTTGAGGTCACCTGCAAGGCTCTGCACACGCTTCGCAAACATCTGGGCAAGACCCTCGCGCTCTACGACGACCAGGCCATGAACTTTGCCTGGGTGGTCGATTTCCCGATGTTCGCCCGTGATGAAGAGACCGGTGGCTGGGCAGCGATGCACCACCCCTTTACCGCCCCGCGGCCGGAGGATCTCGACAAACTCGGCACTGATCCTGGCGGTTGCCGAGCCATTGCCTATGACCTCGTCATCAATGGGTCTGAGGCGGGCGGTGGGACGATCCGAATTCACGACCGGGCCACCCAGCAGCAGGTATTCGATCTTTTGGGCATCTCGCCAGAGATGGCCAATGAGCGGTTTGGCTTCCTTTTGGATGCGCTTGCCAGCGGCGCCCCGCCGCATGGTGGCATTGCCCTGGGAATTGACCGCTGGGTGATGCTCTTTGGGCATCTCGATTCAATTCGCGACGTAATCGCCTTCCCCAAGACCCAGCGGGCGAGCGACCTGATGACCGAGGCACCGGGAGCGGTTGACACCAAACAACTTGTGGAACTGGGCATCCGCACCGTGGTGCCCCCAAAACCTGCGCCGAACACGGTAGAATCGCCATCGTAAGGCCGCCTCCCGATGAGGGAGATTCGCTGGGATGTGAACTGAGTTTGAATCAGGCACGCCGGCAAAGACGTGGTAGACTACGTTCGTCCGG
>RGBY01000159.1 GCA_009919445.1 Planctomycetia bacterium | reverse complement strand
AGCCTCGTCGAACACATGCAAGGCCTGCCGCTACGAACCAAAGATGTAGTGCTCGCTTACGTGCGAGCACAGTCGTTCGCAGCAGCATGCAAACCAGAAATTGATTCCGATGCCAATTCCCAAGCTAGCTGCTGGTTGGCTGCGTCAGACTTTTCACTCGCTGGAGGTCAGCCGACCGGCGTGGTGGGGTGTCGAACTGTGATCGAGGCTTTAGCGGCCGCGAAAAACAAGACCACCGTTGTTGCTATGGATCTCGGGGATCTGCGGTGGGATCCGAGAATCGGAGTAGTTGCGGGGCTTGTTCCCAGTCGGCTTGAGCAGGATGTGGGCCGCGGGGCCGGTCAGAACCTCGAAGCAGACGGTGTCTGGCTCATGACATCGCACGATGCTTTTGAGTTTTCATCCGCGTACGCAGGCGAGAAGCGATCGCTGTTTGGAAAGGCTTTTGAACTGGCGTTGGCTGGGAGTGCTGACGCTCCCCCTTGGGGCGACGGCAATGGAGTGATTGAGCTTGATGAACTGGCCCGGTTTGTGACGGCGGCAACATCAGCCTGGGCTCAGCAGATCAGTGGCGGGCGAAGTAACCAGCGACCTGTTGTGTGGAAGGTCGGAGTGGGGCGGGTTCAGCTACAGGAGATCCCGCCCCGGATCGCCGTCCTCCGCGTTCCAGCCAGATCGCTGAGCGACCAAGTGGGCTGGTTAGGTTGGCTGTTTCCAGCCAAGAAAGCCAATGAGTCATCTGACGAGGATGAATCTGGCACCGATGACGTCGGGAGAAAATCAAACGAAACAAAAGCAGCGGTGCGAAGACCGAAGGATGATGCAGCAGCCCCTGACGAGGCGTCAAACGGTCGGGGTGAGCAGGAGGTGACTACGGCTGCGGAGAAACCGACGCCGGCGGCGTCTCCTCAGCCTGAGCCGGCTGAGCCGAAAGACGGTGAACAACAGGCCCAACCGCAGGAAAGTCCGGCTCAGCCACAGTCGCAGAAAACAGAGGCATCTGATGCCAATAGTCCTGGCCCCGCGGGGCCGTCTCCGGCAGGCAAGCCGCAGAGCAAAGTTCCGCCGAACACGGATGCTGCACAGAAAAAAAAGCTGGGTAGTACTCAGGCAGCCGAGAAGCAGTCGCAACAGCCTGCGGACCAGAAGAAATCAAAAACTCCTGCTGCGGCACCGACAGATGTCTGGGAACTGCTCGATACCGTCAATCGCAGGGTGCGCGGGGATGTTGCGAGTCCAGCACTCATCGACCAATCGCCGCACGTGGTCAGGATGGTGCGACATCGACTGGCATCAGCCAAGGTTGCATTGCTCGAGGGAGGGCAGCATGGTCTTCAGGCACAGCGGCTGATAGATGCGTTCATTCCAGCAATGCAGCGATTCGACCAGCAAACCGCCACTGCTGAGCGAAGCTTTGCCCAGTCACCCTTGGCGGCAGCCTTACGGAATGCAGCGAACGCAGGCGTGCGGGCCAAGGCAGACGATTTGTGGCGTGCGGCACCGACTGAGGTGCAGGACATGCTTGCTGCACGAAATGAAATAATCGCTCTTGTTCAGGCGGTGCTTGACCTCAACGGAAGGATTTCTGGAGGCATCTATCCTGCACTGATTGACGAGCGAATCATTAACGCGTGTGTTGCTCAGGCTCATGAGGCCACTGCGGCACTCGTTCGGTTCGGCATCGCCGGGGGCGGTGAAGGCCGTGACGTTGAACAATTAGCGTCTGACGCGCAGTTGCTCATGCACAAGATCCTCAGCCTTCAGCAGTTCGTCGCGACAGCTGTCCAGACTGTCTCAGGTCCTACGTTCCCGCAGATGTCTCGATCGTGTCACGAATTGGTTGAATTGCTTGCCGCAACAGGAGGAGCTGCAGAAAGACAGAGTTCGGTTCGAGACAACCTTGACGGACCGGTCAATCTCCCGACTGAGCTGGAGCCGCCGTCAGCAGCGGGACTGCTTGTCGCTGATCACTGGCGTGTTCCGCAGCAAATTCCGCCACCAATGATCCGACAGATTCAGCAGTTGGCTTCTACACAGATAGAACTGTTTAAGGTCAGTGGTGACTTTCATGAAGCAGAAAAGCGGCCAGCTGTTTTGCAGCCTCTCGTCGATGCTATCAGTGCAGCACAAGCTGCGGTGCGGGCACTCGACGAAACCGTGGCAACTCAAGACCAAGCAGATACGGTTGAAAGTATCTTAAGACTCTCCGGTGCCCTGTCAGATCTTTTTGTCGAGGCCAAAATGATTGCCGGCTCGGCTGAGTTTGGTGGACCCGCCAACCTCATCGACTCAGATCAATTGGCGGGGGTGCTGCGGGTACTCGACCCACGTGACGCGGATGTGGCTGGACTTGCAACGATCGTCATGCCGGCAAATCTTCGCCTCCGCAACACAGCCCCCCTGCAGCTCAAGTTGGTTGAAGGTGGCCTGGGGACCGGTTCCAAGAAATTGGTTATTGACTATCAAGGCGATGCCGCAGGAGTCCGTCAGGGCGAAGCCAGTGTCGAGTTTGACCCTGCGCTTGTGAGGGTTAGTCGAGGTGATGGGACTCCGCTCACGGCACAAGAAGCGTTCCCGGCAGCGGCTCTGGCCTGGAGGGGGTCGCAGGCCGAACTCCTAGTAAGGCCGCTTGCATCAGCCGGCTTGACTGTGCGTGGAGATGGTCTGCCAATTACCGTAGTACTTCGTGCCGGTGGGCGAGCCAGCAGAGGAAGTATCACGTTGCCGCCGGCCGGTGGGCGAGATTTGTTGCTAGCTGTGAAGGGACCACCCCTGACCGTTACCGGCCCCCAAGACGAAGACGGCTGGACATATGCAAGTTCATTGGAGGTGGCGGCAAGTGACGGGGCGGCGACGGATGCCACGGCGGTACCGACCTTGAGCCTAAGGTCTTGGCCCTCGGGGCAAACGCAGTGGCAGCTTGGGGTGGAGAATCTTGCCGGTGAAGCCAGGAAGGTAACGGTAGAGGTTCATTCAGTACCAGTGGATGCCAAGGCTGTAGGGCGGACCGCCTCCTGGAACCGCCTGGTGACAGAGCTTGAGGATCCTTCGTCTTCCAAGAAGCCGGTGTTAGTGGCAGAAGATGTCGTGGTTGGGATTGGACCTGGCGTCACCTCAATCAAACTCGGCCCTCCCGAGGAGAAGGCAATACAGCCTGACAAGCCGGTCGATCCAGCAGCTGCAAAACAGCCGCAGGCAGCCACTGAAGCTGCAGCTGAATCAGCTGGTAAGGCCGAGGGGCCTACGCTGATTGGACAAGACATTGCAGTAGTTGTGCGTGAAGAAAAAAACAAAGGCTCCTTCAGACGACATATCTATCGCCTTAGGCTTGAACCCATTCATCCGCGGCACTTCGTGGAGGCGCGCGGAACATACGACCAACGCCGTCAGGAAATCCGAGTGTCTCTCGCGGCAACTGGTGGTGAGCGGAGTGCCCTGCCACCCGGCGGTGTTGTCGGAACACTTCGGCCGATGGAAACGCCGGAGCGTTCCACGCGTTCACGTGGAGCACCACCGACGGTTGTCACCCGAAAGCCAGGCGTCGGGTTGCAGCCAGGGAATACCAATGACGAGGCAATTGCTGCCTGGAATGGTGGCGACCAGGGGATCGCCACGCTCGCGCTTGATGTCAATGGATATCCAAGGTCGTTCATCTTCGCGATTGAATGCAGTCCTGCCACGAGTGGTGTCGAGCAATACCCTCAGCATGACTGGCACCGTGTTCGGATCAATGAACCAAGTGCACAGCGGACTTCGGTCCGGGCGCCGGCAGAGAGCTTTCCCATGCAGTTCTTGGTCGATGCGCCAATTGATGCATTCCGAGATGAGGAAACTGGTAGTGATTTTCTTCAGGTGGTACTCCGTCCGATTGCGGTCGGTGTGACCAGCCGAGTTGCCGAGCGAGTCGTCTGGACGAGCTTTGGGAGCCGGCAGGTAAAGTACATGATGGACCCAAAGCCGAAAGGTCTAGAAGTTACAACGCAAGTGTCGGACTGGTCTGTTGACGTGTCCGGCGAAGGGTTTGCGAATCTTGATGTCGCTGCAGATGTACGTCTGACAGTAGCGGGTCGTCCACAGGCGACTATCGATTCACGGCAGATCATTTTTGACGGGACGCCACCGGTTATCGATGCACCACCAGCAGTCAATGCTGTCGTAGGCCGGCCTGCAATTGTGCCTCTAAGGGTTTCTGATGATGTCTCCGATGGCTTTTTCATTGCCCCCGATCGGGTGCGACCAGGAGTATCTGGTCTGAAGACGGTCGAGTGGGCGATTGATGTCAAAGGAACGGGAAAGCCGGAGAAGTGGGAGCCCGCAGTCTGGTTGGGAGGAGTCCAGTATGAGGTCCGAATTGACACGAAGAAACTGCCGACGGGTGTAAGGCTCCCCCTTCTTGTACAGGCGACAGACAGGGTCGGGCTGTCGGACCCGCCGTCACGGATCTGGCTGGACGTTGCCGCTCAGCCGGCCAGCCCGAACAATGCTCTTTCTGGTCGTGTCGTTCTTGACGGTCGCGGGGAAAGGGGGGTTTCGGTGATTCTGGCTGGGCCGGGCGGTGAACGCCGCGTCACGTCAGACGCAAAGGGGGCATTCACCTTCACGAATCTTGAGCCTGGTGAATACACCATTCAGGCTGAAGGTGCCGTCCGGAACACGTCCCGTGCTTCTGAGCCAACCAAAGTGACCGTGGTTGCGGCACCGGCAGGTCCGGTGAGCGTGACGCTTCGCCTCAAATAGCTTTTGGAGGCTTATTTTCTACCGTCTGCTTACTCATCCCGACCGTCATATTCGGCAGTGAGAAAGTGACCGGTGGGTTTGTTGCGATCGTGGGAAGTGCCGCTGATCTCGCCGATACATAAACGGATAGCACGATTTTCTTCAGACCACTGAAGACGCGGGCTTTTGCGGTTCATCCTCATCGAACTGGGGGTGGCCGCTCCTCTTTACGTCTCGAACCACACGGCCAGTTGCAAACGGACGACTCGCTCATGCCCAAGCAATGGCCTGACTGGAAGCTCTACAGGTGGCTGGTCGCGATGTTTGTCCTCAAACTTTGTCTGGCGGTGCCGCTTCATGCGCAAGAGCCACCTCCAACAATTTGGCAAAGCCTCGGGATCGGTGCCGATCAGTATTCCGACAATCCGGCAATCAAAGCTGCAGCAAAAGCCAAGGCAGCCAAGCACGAGATCTGCAAGAAAAAAAGGGCTCTTGAATACCTCGCGCGAATGGGCTGTACACCGGGGCATCCGGAGGTTGGGCCAGCACTCATTGCGGCCATGGGTGATCCCGATGAGCCTGTGCGGTACGCAGCAGTGAAGGCAGTGCTGACTACCGCCGGTGAATGCCAGTCACCCGAGCAAAAGCGGTCGGCCCGCAAAGCGCTCGGCTGTGTTGAAAGCTGCCATGACTGGAAAAAAAAATGTGAGCAGGCAGTCTGTGATTTTATTGATCGGATTTTTGGAAAGGCGCCACCGAAAGAGCGAAAGTGCAAAGAGCACCTAGAGGAATGCTGTGAAATCCTGAAGAGTAAACTCACTGGAAAGACGCCGTGTCCCGACCCGACGAAGGAAGATTGCCCCTGTGGGAATGGGCAGGGGCCGTGCTGTAGCCCGGATATGAAGAAGAAGCTTGAGGAACTCGCCTACGGCCGTGATGAAAACGGTTGTTTTCTTGAGACAAGTGAACGGGTTCGGACAGTCGCTGAATTGGCGTTGCAGGCATGTGCTTCATGCGCAGGGGAGCGATTCGGCCGCCCCAGGTATAGCAACATTGTCCGCGAATTGCCCCCCGTGCTCGAACGCGAACTGCCGCCGGGTGCTGAGGCGGACGCCTGTGTTTCTAATCGAGCAGTGATAGCAGTTCCTGAATCAAAACAGCCCGAGAAGAATCAGCCAACACCTGCGGATGAGCC
>RGBY01000158.1 GCA_009919445.1 Planctomycetia bacterium | reverse complement strand
AAGGCAACGCCTGCAAAAATATCGGGCCGCCAGAATGTTGCCGGCCCCAACTGAGCGACCACATCCTGCTGCTCGGCCATCTGTTCCACGCCGCCTAGAAACAGGGCCATCACCAAGACGTAGGTGCCGGCAATCAGGCCGGCGACAGCCAGCACGAACAGCCACACCAAAAGTCCCGTTTTACGGCGAGCTCGTTCTTGTTGCTCAAAAAAGTTCATGGCAGAACTCGGGAAGAAACGAGGATGGGGCAGGGCGACGGTTGTGCTTCAAGGACGCTGCCGCTCTCTGTGGCAGGCATCACTTCACAGTGCTCTGGTGCCAGCTCAGGCCTGCTGCCTCTGCTGCGGTCTGACCTGTTTTCCAATAGGTACGAGCCCAGGCCAGTCCAGAACGTTTTCCTGCGGACGCCGTTCCTGTCAGAAGGAGACCTTCGGAGCGACCTGGATTGCAGCCTTGTCGTCAAACTCAAGGAGTGAGGCATGTTGGAAGCCAAAGGTGCCTGCGAAGAGCACCGGTGGAAATGACTCACGATAGGTGTTGTAGGCGGTGACGGCATCATTGAATGCCTGTCGGGCGAAGGCGACCTTGTTTTCGGTGCTGGTCAGCTCTTCCTGAATCGCCATCATGTTTTGGTTCGCCTTCAGGTCAGGGTAAGCCTCAGCCAGCGCGAAGAGCCTGCCGAGTGACTGGGTGAGCATGCCTTCAGCGCCACCCAGTGCGACCATGGCGGCCGGGTCACCCGGATTCGCGGCAGCCTTGCCAGCAGCACTGGCGGCCTGGTTTCTGGCATTGATGACAGCCTCAAGGGTCTCACGTTCATGAGACATGTAGGCCTTAGCCGTTTCAACCAGATTCGGAATCAGGTCATACCGACGCTTCAGTTGCACATCGATCTGGGCGAAGGCGTTCTTGTGGCGAGCCCGGAAGGTGACCAGACGGTTGTAAATTCCGGCTATCCAGAAGCCAAGCACGACGATGACGCCGAGAACGGTCAGTAGGGTGATCACTGTGCTGGAGAGTGCGAAAAGAGGTGCCATCAGTGAGTGTCTCCTGGGGGGGTGACGGGCAACAAGGCGACGGGCGATAATAGCTGTCTTATCTTCACCATAAGATACCCAACCCGCCTGAAATCTGTCAGTGCATGCTTGTGGCAGCAAACTTGAAGCAGGAATGACCCCATGAAGCGAGTTACTTGGTTCCTTGCGTGGCTAATGGGTTGGTTCGTTCTCGTGCCGGCAAACGCTGCGGAATGGCCGCAGTGGCGGGGGCCGGACGGGCAGGGGCATGCTGTTGGGGCGACCGGGCTTCCGGTGACCTGGCGGCTTGGCCCGGCTGGTCGAGAGGTGGCTGACGGGGAGTCGATACGCTGGCGGACGCCGGTGCCGGGTCGGGCCTGGTCGTCTCCTGTGATTGCTGGTGATTCCATTTGGCTGACCACGGCAATCGAGCAGGGAAAAGCAGAAGAAGGTCCGCCACCACCGGGTGGACGCAAGCCTCAGCCACGACACATCGCTGCCGCGGTGACCTTCCGCGCGATTGAGGTCAATCGCACCAGCGGCCAGGTTAGCCAGGATGTTGAACTCTTCACGGTGAAAAACCCCCAGCCGGTGCATGTGCTCAACAGTTTCGCCTCGCCTTCACCAGTCTTTTGTGACGGACGTCTTTACTGTCAGTTTGGTGATTATGGGACGGCCTGCGTTGACACCGCGACGGGAGCGGTTGTCTGGCACAATCGCAGCCAGCGGCTCAATCATGAGAATGGTCCCGGCGGTTCACCTGTCGTCTGGAAGGACCGGTTGATTTTTCACTGTGATGGAAGTGATCAGCAATATGTCGTTGCCCTCGACACGGAAACAGGTAGGCAGGTCTGGCGAACTGATCGGAGTGGCGAACTCCACGAAAACCCAGAGTTCAAAAAGGCCTACGGCACGCCGCTGGTGGTGGCCGTGGGTGGCCGGGATATTCTGCTCTCACCGGGCGCAGACTGGCTGTACGGCTACGACCCGATGACGGGGGCGGAACTCTGGAAGATGAGTTATGGCGTCTTGGGTTTTTCGATCGTGCCTCGGCCCGTGGTCAGCGACGGTCTTGCACTTATCGGCACCAGTTTCATGAAGCCAGAGTTGCTGGCAGTGCGGCTCGGACCCGAGGCAACATCTCCAGCGGAAATTCTCTGGCGGCAACGACGGGGAATTCCCAGTATGCCGTCACCGGTGATTATTGGTGATGCGGTCTACCTTTTCAGTGATAAAGGCGTGGCGAGTTGCCTCGATCTGGCAACGGGTGAGGTTCGCTGGACGGGCCGACTGGGTGGCAGCTTTTCTTCGTCGCCCCTTTACGCTGACGGCAGAATCTATGTTGGTAATCGAGATGGCGAGATGTTTGTCATCAGCCCTGGTGAGACGCTCGATGTTGTCGCCACCAATAGTTTTGGGGAAGGCATCATGGCCAGCCCAGCAGCGGTGGGAAATGCGTTGTATATCCGCACAGAGAAGGCGGTCTATCGCATCGAAAAGTAGTGGTCTGTGGAAAACGCATCTACGGCTTTTTCCACGAGGGAAACTCCCAAGACGCTTTGGTGCTTGGGGGTGCTTGGGGGTGCCGGCCACCAAAGCGTGTGGCAATGGGCGAGTGCCGGACGAGCCGTGGCAGATGATGCTTGCCGGACGATGCGTGGCAGGCGATGTTTAGCCGGTGTCGTCTCAGGCAGCTTTGTCTTGTTCAGGAATCATGACGCCACGGGTAAAGACCATGGCCGCGCCTGAGTTGACGATCAATTCGCGGGCTGTGCGATTAGCCTTGTAGCCAAAGAAGAGCGGACGGATGTCTTCGGTTGGTCTGGCGGACCGCACCTTGTCGACAGTCTTGAGGAACCGTTGCACCTCGGTTGGACTGATGTTTGCCTTCGCTTCGCAGAGCACCAGCACGGGCTTGCTGGCAATCGTGCCGCGGACGACGACATCTATTTCCCGCTGCCGATTGCCAACCAGGATCTCTTCTGAATGAGCCGAATCGATCTGCATGTCCCAGTATTTTTCCAGAAGTTCGGGGACGAGGTCACAGGCGAAGTCTTCAATGCTGCCGCCAAGTGCGTTGGCGAGACCGCCGACCTGCTTGGTGAGATCTGCCATGGCCCACTCGGTTCGCTTTTGGGCGTGAGCGAGTTCCTGCTGGGCGTCTGCTAGTTCCTGCTGGGACTGGGTGAGTTCCTGCTGGGCGTCCGCAAGATCCTGCACTGAGTGGGCGAGGTTATTGACCACCCCGGTGAGCTCATTGAGTTCGGCCTTGGTAACAAGTTCGTCATAGGACTCAACAAAGACATGGGCCAGCAGATCGGCCTGAGGCTCCGGGAATCCTTGCAGCAGGCGAGTTCGCATTTTGGGGATCGTGACCATGGCAGTTTTAGCTGGAGTGTTGGGAATGACTGTTTCTGTAAGTGTACAGATGAATAGATTGCTGTCAAGGTTTGTTGGGAGCGTTTGGGGTCAGGACTTGCTGGCGATGACGGCCAGCAGGGCGTGCCAGCTGTTCACGAAGGCGTCGGCCCCTTCCCGCTGAAGGCGTTCACCAAGAGCAGGAATGTCGATGCCCGCCTCAGTGATCTCGTAGAGCGTCCTCTCGGCGTTTCCACCGGCGGCAGAGAGCCCTGCGGTGACCGTGCCGTGATCGCCAAACGCCCGCAATGTCTTGTCAGGCAGTGTGTTGATTGTGTGCGGGGCCGCAAGCTGCTCAACATAAAGCACGTCAGAGGCCGCCGGATCTTTCGTGCCAGTGCTGGCGAAGAGCAGCCGTTGCGGCAGGCATCCAAAATTAGCCAGCCGAGCAAATCGATCAGAGGCCAAGAGGCTGCGATAGGCCGCGTAGGCTTTCTGTCCAATGGCAATGCCGAGTTTGTTCTGCAGATGGGACGGCAGGTGTTCAGCCGTTGGGGTATCCCACCGGCTGATAAACAGAGAGGCCACCGAGCAGACTCGGGGGGAAAGCCCTGCGTCGATCCGTCGCTCGAGGCCACGCAGGTAAGCCTCAGCTGCGGCGAGGTATTGTTCAACCGTAAACAGCAGGGTCACGTTTACGGGAACCCCAGCAACGATGGCCTCTTCGATAGCTGGGAGGCCCTCGGGAGTGCCGGGAATCTTCATGAAGAGATTGTCACAGCCGGCCCGAGCATGGAGTGTTTTGGCTGATTCAATAGTTGTTGCGGTGTCGTAGGCCAACAGTGGCGAGACCTCAAGCGAGACCCAGCCGTCAAGGCCCCCAGAGGCTTCGTAGACAGGGCGAAACAGACTGGCAGCCTGGCGCAGGTCTTCGCTGGCCAGTTCAAAAAAAATGGCCTCGCTTGTCAGGCTGCGGCCGACCTTTTCGGCGATGGCGGCATCATAGGAACTGCTCGCCTTGAGGGCATTGTGGTAGATCGACGGATTGCTGGTGAGGCCAGTGACTGAGAGGCTGCTGATCATCTCTGCCAGCGTGCCGTCAGCCAGCATGTCGCGGGTAATGTTGTCGAGCCAAAGGCTCTGCCCCAGGCTCTGCAGGCGGGCGGTGGGGCGGGTGTCGTTCGGGGCCTGGTTCATGATGAGGCAATCTCTCCCGGGAAGCTGGCAGGAACGGGGGTGTGATCGTCAGCCTCGAGACTACCGGAGTTTCTGGCTCAGGGCCACGCTGTCGGGCTAATGGTAGAATCAGGTCATGACGCTGCTCACCCTTGATCGACTCTCGCTTGCCTTCCGGGGCACGGCTCTTCTTGATGAAGTGTCCAAAACCATTCAGCCTGGTCAGCGGATCGGGCTCCTTGGCCGTAATGGTGCCGGCAAAACCACTTTGTTGCGACTGATCGCCGGTGAGCAAGAGCCCGATGATGGTGGCTGTAGCCTCGCCCCGGGTGCATCCGTTGCCTTTTTGCCTCAGGAGGTGCCTGACGACCTGTCCGGCACGGTGCTCGACATTATTCAGCAGCCGCTCGCCTCACAGGTGGCAGCTGGGCTGCTTGAAGACTGGCAGGCCGAGGCCCGCAGTCGGCAGCTCCTTGAGCAGATGGAACTTGCAGCAGATGCCGATGTTGCCACGCTTTCAGCGGGTCGCAAGCGACGGGTGTTGCTGGCACGGGCTTTGGTGAGAGAGCCTGACCTGTTGTTGCTTGATGAACCAACGAATCATCTCGATCTGACAGCCATTGAATGGCTGGAAAAATTTCTAGCTGGCTGGCAAGGCACGCTGCTGTTTATTACGCATGACCGGGGCTTCCTCCGCCGGATGGCCAACCGCATCTGGGAGCTTGATCGTGGCCGGCTCTTTGACTGGGACTGTGACTACGACACCTTTCTGTTGCGGAAGGCAGCAGCCCTTGAGGCTGAAGAAAAGCAGAACGCCCTGTTTGACAAGCGACTGGCTGAGGAAGAAGCCTGGATTCGTCAGGGCATCAAGGCCCGGCGGACCCGTAACGAGGGCCGCGTGCGGGCCCTGAAGCAGATGCGAGACCAGCGGCGGCAACGGCGGGAGCAGGCCGGCCGGGCGAGTCTGACCATTCAAGAGGCGTCCCGCAGTGGCACACTGGTCTGTGAGGCAAAGCGGTTGCAGTTTGGCTATGGCAGCCTGCCGATTGTGTCTGACTTTTCCACCACGATCATCCGTGGTGACAAGATTGGCTTCGTCGGCCCGAACGGTGTGGGCAAGACCACTCTCTTGCGGCTGTTGCTTGGCGAATTATCTCCACAGGCTGGGACAGTCCGCACCGGAACCAACCTGGCTGTCCGCTACTTTGATCAACTCCGTGGGCAGCTGGCACTCGAGCAGCCGGTGCTCGACCAGATCAACGGTGGCAATGATTTTGTCATGATCGATGGGAATAGGCGGCATGTCATTGGCTACCTGCAAGACTTTCTGTTTGAGCCCGAGCGGGCAAGACTGCCGGTTAAGTTCCTTTCTGGTGGAGAGCGAAACCGGCTGCTGCTAGCCAAGCTGTTTGCCCAGCCG
>RGBY01000157.1 GCA_009919445.1 Planctomycetia bacterium | reverse complement strand
CAATGATGGAAAAACTCATGGTCGCCAAGTCACGGCTCCAGCCTGAAGATGGACCGATTTTCATGGCCACTCGCTACGGGAACGTGATGGCCTCTCGGGGATCAGTGATTCCGCTGTTTATCCAGCAGATCAAGGCCGGGGAGCCACTGACCGTGACTGATCCGGAAATGACCCGCTTCCTTATGTCGCTGCCCGATTCAGTCGACCTCGTCCTGCACGCCTTCGCCCATGGCCGGCAGGGTGACATCTTCGTTCAGAAAGCACCTGCCTGTACCATCGAGGCACTGGCTGAAGCACTTGTCGAGATTTTTGCAAGCAAAAGTCCGATTCGGGTGATCGGCACCCGGCATGGTGAAAAACTTTTCGAGTCACTCGTTTCCCGCGAGGAAATGGCCAAGGCTGTCGCTGAAGAACGTTACTTCCGCATTCCGGCTGATAACCGTGACCTCAACTACGCTAAGTATTTCGTGGAAGGTGAAACAAGCGTGTCGGTCAGCGAAGACTACACCTCACACACCACCGAACGACTTGAAAAGCAGCAGGTGATCGAACTGCTGCTCTCCCTTGAATACGTTCAGGAGCAACTTCGTGCGTAAGGTGATGACCATCGTTGGGACCCGGCCTGAACTCATCAAAATGTGTCGGGTCATTGACCTGTTTGATCGGCAGACCCAACACGTGCTGGTCCATACCGGCCAGAACTACGACTACGAACTTAACCAGGTCTTCTTCGACGACCTGCGGATTCGTAAGCCCGACTACTTTCTCGAGGCAGCTGGAACAAGCCCGGCAGCCACTATTGCCCGAGTCATCGAACGGGTTGATGAGGTGCTTGCCGCAGAGCAGCCCGACGCCCTGTTGATCTATGGCGACACCAACTCATGCCTCGCTGTTATCGCTGCCAAGCGACGGAAGATTCCGATCTTTCACATGGAAGCGGGCAACCGCTGTTTTGATGCCCGGGTCCCGGAAGAAATCAATCGCAAGATTGTCGACCACCTCAGCGACATCAATATCACCATCACAGAGCATGCTCGCCGGTATCTGCTAGCTGAAAACATTCCAGCTGACAGAGTTTTTACCCTCGGCTCCCACCTGCCTGAGGTCCTTGGGACCTTCCAGTCTGAGATTGCCAACTCAGATGTACTCCAGCGTCTTGGCCTGCAGGCGGGAAGTTATTTTCTTGTCAGTGCACACCGCGAAGAAAACGTCGACGAACCACTGCGGCTCACGTCATCATGTGCGGCCTTGATCGCCCGACAGTGCTCGATGCGGTTCGGCTGGCGGTGGCCGAGGCAGACGCGGACCGACAGGCCTCACGAGTCTCTGACTATCATCGAGGCAACGTTTCCTGGAAACTGCTCAAGCTTCTCCACAGCTACATTCCCTACGTGCAGAAGAATATCTGGCGACAGCCAGCACCTGGGGCGTAATCTTCTCGGTTCCTGCTCTTTGCCATGCGAGTAGCTTTTCTCAGTGGATATGACGCCGCCGGTCAACGCTTTAACGGTCTCGTTCTTCATCGTGCCCTGCTGGCAGCTGGGTACAAGTCAGACTACGCCGTCGCCGAACGGTCCCTAAGCGAGCCCCACATTCACCAACTTGGCAGCCGGTGGCTCCGTCAGGCCAACCGCGTCACCGTCAAGCTCGAGCAAAAGCTCTCTCGACAGTCTGACTTAGCCGTGCTCGGAACGGCTTTTCTCAATGCACCCTACGTCCGCCGTGCCGACCTCATCCACCTCCAACTTCTTCATGCGAAAAGTTTTTTCAGCCTGAGGCATCTGCCGCAACTGGCAAATGGTCGGCGACCGGTGCTCTGGACGCTCCACGACCCCTGGATAACGACAGGGCACTGTGTGCATCCCTTTGACTGCAACCGCTGGCAAACTGGTTGCGGCCATTGCCCCGACCTGTCGCTTCCATTGGCCATTACACGCGACCGAACTGCGGCCAACTGGGCACTAAAAAAACGGATAATGGCCAGATCACGAGTTCATCTGATTGTCGCTTCCCGCTGGATGGAGGAGCGGGTTGCCGAGAGTCCGCTGCTGGTGGGCCTTCCTTGCAGCCTCATTCCCTTTGGCATCGACACCACTCTGTTTCGACCACAACCAAAACCACAAGCCCGCGCCTCTCTCGGCATTCCAGCCGATGCCCGGGCTGTGGCTGTTCGCTGGGCTCCGCACAACATCTTCAAGGGCACGCAGTTCGCCGACGCAGCCTTGGCCAGTCTTCCGGCCGGGATGGTAACCGATGTCATCTGCTTTGATTCAGCGGGGGGCTCGGATGTGGCTGCACTACGGCAGCGTTTTCGGGTGACCACAATCAACAGCCACCTTGACCAGCAGGCCATTGCCACCGGACTCGCGGCGGCCGATCTTTTCCTGATGCCCTCAACCGCCGAAAGCTTCGGCATGATGGCCATTGAGGCGATGGCCTGCGGCACGCCACCGGTTGTCTTCACGGGCACTGCCCTGCCAGATGTTATCGACGCACCCCGCGGCGGAATCGCTGTCCCAGCGGGTGATGCCGCCGAGCTGAGTCGAGCGATTGTCGGCATGCTGACAAACGACAGCCTTCGTGACTCCTGCAGGCAGCATGGCCTGCAGCTTGCCAGAAGCCGCTATGACAAGCAGCGGTATATCGACGAGCATCTCCTCTTGTACAAACACTTGCTGGATGCCACCAGACATTCGGGATCACCCAGCCGGCAGAACCGTCCGGCTGCCGACAGCATGCCAACGCCATAATGGTCGGCCTGCTACCTGTTTGCTGGCATTCTCTCCTGAATAAATTCGACAAATCGCCGACTGTTTCGCTGCTGACAGAAATCGGCAGCGGCCGCGATCGCCGCTTTGCCCAAGCGGTCACGAATGGCTGCATCCTTCGCAAGAGAGCAAATCGTATCGGTCAGCTTTTCAACCTCGGGATTCGAACAGATTGCAGCACAGTCATGTTTGCTAACAAACCTCACCGGAAATGAATCTTCCGGAGCATGGACGAGCATCGGAGTGCCTGAGGCGAGATACTCACCAAACTTTCCCGGTGCTGAACTGCGAATGAGTTGTGGGTAGCTGCAGGTAAAGCTGAGTGGCAGAAAGAGCAGATCGGCCTGGACTTGCACCGCTGCTGATTCCTCTGGGCTCACAGACTGATGCCACACTATTGACGTGTCGTGAAGTTCTGCTTGAACCTCTCGGTCAGGTGGTGGCCCATAGATATGGAGCACGGCTTCAATGCCACGAAGAGCCGCCGCCGCAATGGCCTGAGAGCACCGTCGAATTGAATCAGCCTGAGCCGTATAGACCGAGCCAGTGTAGACAATCCGCAGTGGACGGACCGGATCAGTCTGCCGACGAGGAAACTGGTCTCGCAGCTGTGCATACCCCTGGGTATCGACCGGGTTTCGTACCACGACTGTGGGCGTTTCTGTTCGCTGATAGATGTCTTCAGCAAGGGTCTCATTGGGAACAATAATGCCAGCCGCCTGCTCCAACAAATGAGATTCGGAAGCGTCACGAAACGGAGGCAGAACATCTCGCAACCAGGTTTCTTTTGCGATTTCCCACTGAACAGCGTAGTCATCAAAGTAGTAGAGGTATGTTGGCAGGCCAGTTTGCTGGCCAGCTTCGATGGCCGCTGGCACATCAATGAGATCACCTCCGGTACATCCCACGATGGCAGCGGCTTGGTGACGCCGAACGATAGCTGCAATGCGGCGGGCCCGGTATCGGACCAGCCATGGGAACTGCCTGTGGCGGAAGCCACGCAACCGGTTTAGTTTCCGGAGCAGCCAAGGCACTCTGATTGGCTCCACAGGAAGGTCGCCTGCCAACCTGGCACGCCGCAGAGCCTTGCGATCGGTATCAACAAACAGGAGACCGGGCCCATGGCCCTCCTCTGCAGCCAGTTGGCCCAGTCGCTGAAGCATAACGGCCTGACCGCTACAACCACCCGGCACGGCATGGCTGACAACCGCAATAGTTCCTGGCTTTACCTGAGGCTCGTTGCTCACGTCTTTTCCGGTCGTGCAGACCGCCACCAGTCGATGGTTTGTTGCAGTCCTTTTTCAAAGGGGACCACTGCTGACCAGCCAAGTTGTTCCTGGGCCCGGGTCACATCGAGACACCGCCGTGGCTGGCCGTCTGGCTTGGTTGGATCCCAGCGAATTTCGCCCGCAAAGCCAACCTGTTTGGCGACAAGGCAGACCAAGTCACGAATCGATATCTCTTGATTGGTGCCCAGATTGATCGGAACCGGTTCTTCCATCACCTCGGCCGCTCGAATGATCCCCTCGGCGGCGTCATCGACGTAGAGAAACTCCCTGCTTGCTGCACCGGTTCCCCAGCACTCGATGTGATCACACCCCTCCCGACGAGCTGTCTCGCATTTGCGAATCAGGGCAGGGATGACGTGAGAACTTTCAGGATCGAAATTGTCTCGGGGCCCATAGAGGTTGACCGGCAGCAGATAACTACTGGCCAACCCATACTGCTGGCGATAGCCGTCAAGCATGACGAGTGCCGCCTTCTTGGCAACACCGTAGGGAGCGTTGGTCTCTTCTGGGTAGCCGTTCCACAGATCTTCTTCATGGAAGGGAACCGGCGTGTGCTTTGGATACGCACAGATCGTACCCACCTGGACAAACTTCCGTATCCCCCGGGCCCGAGCCTGCTCAATCAGGTTGAGAGCCATCGCCATGTTCGCATAAAAGTAGCGACCAGGGTTGGCCCGGTTTGCCCCAATGCCACCGACCTCTCCAGCCAGATGCAGCACCACATCAGGCCGTAAGTCGTCGTACATACGAACTGCATCGGCCTCATGGACGAGGTCATAGTCACTCCGTCTGGGAACGGCAACCTCATTGACTCCGCGAGCGGCGAGCCGCTCGCAGACGGCCTGACCAAGGAATCCAGCGCCACCAGTGACGGTCACACGGCAGCCGGCAAGATCGAGCGACATGAGCGAAATCCTAAAAACAGATCTGTGGTGTGACAGAAAACGGAATTCGGTCAGAATACGGCGTCGAGGCCGGTTGCCTCAATGGCAGATGACTACTGGTGCAAGACAGGCATCGAATAAAAACAAAACCCCGTGCAGACAAAGCCCCGCAGCCGCGCGGAAAAACAACGTGAGAAAATAACTTCGAACCAGACAGAGCCCTTTCCAACAACATCATCCTGTGCGAATCGACCATCTCAACGCATATCTGACTGGTGGCGCTGCGGTTGCGGCCCGCCGACTGCACCATGGCCTGTTGGCCGATGGCGTTGAGAGTCGGTTCTGGTTTTCGGGAGATTCCGGTGGCCGGCGTGATTCGGCACCCGACGCAAGTTACCGGCAGATCGCCTGGGGAATGCCGCCCATCTGGGATGTCCTTCGCTTTGGGCCATCTGCAATCCGGTGGGGTTGGGAACGGGGCCTCCGCACTTACTACCGCCGCGGCGGTGCGGTACGGCCTGGCATGTACAACGGTCCGATACGCCCCTACCCAACCCCGTTTGCTCCAACTGACAGGCTGCCCGACCTGCTGCACCTGCACTGGGTAAGTCGGATTATCGACTATCGATCCTTTTTCAGCTCGCTGCCGGCTGGTCTGCCGCTGGTCTGGACGCTTCACGACATGCAGCCGCTCACCGGAGGCTGCCACCATGCCCACGATTGCGACCGATTCCGGCAAACCTGCGGTAACTGTCCTGCCCTGGGTCGACCTGGCTACCATGATCTATCTTTTCGAGACCATGGCATCAAAAAATCAGCACTCGCTGGACGCGTCATTCACGTTGTCACCCCGAGCCGCTGGCTTGAAAACCAGGCCAGAGCCAGCGGGATCCTTTCATCTAACTGCACCTTTCAGACGATTCGTAATGGAATCGACCTGACCGACTTTCAGCCGCTTGAAAAGCGGGCGGCCCGGCAGCAACTGGGACTGCCAGAAGACCGGCTACTGATCGGATATGGGGCCGATTCACTCAACAATAAACCCAAAGGTATTGAGGAGTTCCTCCGGGCGATCTCGCAACTCCCCTC